>NZ_JBVHLU010000009.1:0-170143 GCF_055558835.1 Embleya sp. NPDC025285 | reverse complement strand
CAGTGTGGGAAGACCCTTTTCCCCCCCCACGCTGTTTTTCGGGTGGGGGTGGGGGGGCGGGCCGCCGAGCTTGGGCGCGGCCCGGCACGTGTCACCACGAGCCGCGGCACGTGTCACCACAGCAGCGCCGAGGCGCTCGCGATCGCCTACCGGAGGGCGGACATGTCCATCTCCCACACCTTCGGCCAGTCCTTGCCCCGGAACGCCGCGTCGGTGCCGCCGTCGCAGAAGACCACCGAACCGACGAAGAAGCTCGACTCGCCGCCGAGCAGGAACGCCACCAGCGCGGCGATCTCCTCCGGCCGACCGCCGCGGCCGGCCGGGATCGTGTTCAGGAACATCTCCATGCCCTCGGCGGTCAACGGGTCCTTGCGGCCCTCGGCCGTCATCGGCGTCTCGATCAGACCCGGCGCGATCGCGTTCAGTCGGATGCCGTCGGCGATGTACTCGGCGCATTTGGTCCGCGCGTACCACGCGAGCGCGGCCTTGGTCGCGGGATAGGCCTGGAGCGCGGCGAACTCGCCGAACGCCTCGGTCGCCGCCGTCGCGCCCGCCTCGTCGCCCGCCAGACACAACTCGGCCACCTCCACCGGCCAGTTCGGCTGGGCGGTCGTCGAGTTCGAGCTGATCAGCACGACGGACGCGTTCGTGCCGGCCGCGAGCAGCGGACGCAGCCCCTCCAGGAGCGCGATCGCGCCGAAGTAGTTCACCGATACGAGCAGACCGCCCGGGCGCCCGGTGGCCGCCGCCAGACCCGCGAAGGGCACGAAGCCGTCGAGCGCGCCGCCGGACAGTTCGGTGACCCCGGCGATCGCCTCGGCGCGACCCTCGGCCGTGCTCAGGTCCACCTCGACGTCGGCGTCGTGCAGGTCGACGCCGATCACCCGGTGGCCGTCCGCCTCCAGCCGGGCCTTGGTCGCGGCGCCCAGACCCGAGGCCGCTCCGGTGATCGCGTAGGTACCCATGTCTCTCCTTCGATGGTGCTCGACCGACGGCGCTCGACGGCAGTCGCCCGGCCGACTCCTGACGGTCCGTCAGTTGACGGCTCCCGGCACTCTCGCAGATCGGGCCGGCACCGGAAAGGCCGACGGGCCCGACCGCTGCGAAGCGGTCGGGCCCGTCGGGGTGTCGCGAGGCGTCGCGGGTGGAACTAGTGCGAGTGGCCGTGGCCGCCGTGGTTGTGCGCGGCGGGCTCTTCCTCGGCCGGCTTCTCGACGACCAGGGTCTCGGTCGTGAGCAGCAGCGACGCGATCGACGCGGCGTTCTGCAGCGCGGAACGGGTCACCTTGACCGGGTCGATGACGCCCGAGTCGACCAGGTTGCCGTACTCGCCGGTCGCGGCGTTGAAGCCGTGCCCGATGCCGAGCTCCTGCACCTTGTTGACGATGACGTAGCCCTCGAGGCCCGCGTTCTCGGCGATCCAGCGCAGCGGCTCGACCGCGGCGCGACGCACGACCGCGACGCCGGTCGCGATGTCGCCGGTCTGGCCGAGGTTGTCGGCGAGCACGGAGACGGCGTGCACCAGGGCGGTGCCGCCGCCGGCGACGATGCCCTCCTCGATGGCCGCGCGGGTCGCGGAGACCGCGTCCTCGAGACGGTGCTTCTTCTCCTTGAGCTCGACCTCGGTGGCCGCGCCCACACGGATCACGCACACGCCGCCGGCCAGCTTCGCGAGGCGCTCCTGGAGCTTCTCGCGGTCCCAGTCGGAGTCGGTGTCGTCGATCTCGCGCTTGATCTGCTTGACCCGGTCCGCGATCGCGGCGGCGTCGCCGGCGCCGTCGACCAGGGTGGTCGCGTCCTTGGTGATGGTGATGCGACGGGCGCTGCCCAGCACCTCCAGGCCGACCTGGTCGAGCTTGAGGCCGACCTCGGGGGCGATGACCTGACCACCGGTCAGGATCGCCATGTCCTCCAGCATCGCCTTGCGGCGGTCGCCGAAGCCCGGGGCCTTGACCGCGACGGCGTTGAACGTGCCGCGGATCTTGTTCACGACCAGGGTCGACAGCGCCTCGCCGTCGACGTCCTCGGCGACGATCAGCAGCGGCTTGGACGCGCCGGCCTGGATGATCTTCTCGAGCAGCGGCAGCAGTTCGGCGATGGCCGAGATCTTGCCCTGGTGGATCAGGATGTACGGGTCGTCGAGGACGGCCTCCATACGCTCCTGGTCGGTGACCATGTACGGCGACAGGTAGCCCTTGTCGAACTGGAGGCCCTCGGCGAACTCCAGCTCCAGACCCATGGTCTGGGACTCCTCGACGGTGATGACACCGTCCTTGCCGACCTTGTCCATGGCCTCGGCGATCAGCTCGCCGATCTGCTGGTCCTGCGCCGAGAGCGCGGCGACGGCGGCGATGTCCTCCTTGCCGTCGATCGCGCGGGCGGTCTTGAGCAGCTGCTCGGATACCGCGGCGACCGCGAGGTCGATGCCCTTCTTCAGGTCCATCGGGGCCGCGCCGGCGGCCACGTTGCGCAGACCCTCGCGGACGAGCGCCTGGGCCAGGACCGTCGCGGTGGTGGTGCCGTCACCCGCGATGTCGTTGGTCTTGGTCGCGACTTCCTTGGCCAGCTGCGCGCCGAGGTTCTCGTACGGGTCCTCGAGCTCCACCTCACGGGCGATCGTCACGCCGTCGTTGGTGATGGTCGGGGCACCGAACTTCTTGTCGATCACGACGTTGCGGCCCTTGGGGCCGAGCGTGACCTTGACGGTGTCGGCCAGCGCGTTGACGCCGCGCTCCAGCGACCGCCGGGCCTTCTCGTCGAACTGGAGGATCTTCGCCATGAGGGTCTTCGTCCTTAAAGGTTGCTAGTCGACGTCGTACAACCGACTCCGCCCCGGGTCCACCGGCCGACAAGGCAGGGCGATCCGGGGCGGGGTCGTCGAACCGTCACCGGTTCCGGCGCGTCAGCGCGATGTCACTTCTCGATGATCGCGAGCACGTCGCGAGCCGAGAGAACGAGGTATTCCTCGCCGTTGTACTTCACCTCGGTGCCGCCGTACTTGCTGTACAGAACGGTGTCACCGACGCTCACGTCGAGCGGCAGACGCTGACCGTCCTCGAAACGACCCGGGCCCACAGCCAGGACGACGCCCTCCTGGGGCTTCTCCTTGGCGGTGTCCGGGATCACGAGACCCGACGCGGTGGTCTGCTCGGCCTCAAGCGTCTGGACCACGATGCGGTCCTCGAGCGGCTTGATGGCAACCTTGGTGTTGGCGGTCGTCACGATGCGACCTCCCCCTTCGGAGATCTCACGGAAAAATGTCTGTCGGCGATGGGACAGATCCGTCGTCGCGGGTGCCGGACCTGCTCGTATCGCACTGGCACACTCATGGGGAGAGTGCCAGCACAGACACTAGGTGGCGGTTAGCACTCCGTCAACCAGAGTGCCAGATTCAGCGCGTCGGACCGCATTGTTCATACCGGTGGCCTTCCCGACGGGGGCCGGCGGCGCTCGGCGAGAATGGGCGCGTGCACACCGAAGCTTTCACCGCGCTGCTGACCGACGAGGGCCGTTCGCTGTTGGACCTGCTCGCCGACCACGAGATCGGCGAAGAGCTGTCGTTGGCCACCCGGCTGCGTCGGGAGCACTCGCCGGAGCTGGTGGCCGCCGCGCTCACCCAGTCCCGGCTGCGGCAGCGCGGGCGGGCCAAGTTCGGTGCGGACGCGGCGCGGATGTACTTCACACCCCATGGGCTGGAACAGTCCACCCGCACCTCGGTGGCCGAGCACCGGGCCGCCCGGCTGGTCGCGGCCGGCGGGATCGACCGGGCCGTGGACCTGTGTTGCGGCATCGGCGGCGACGCGCTCGCGCTGGCCCGCGCCGGGATCGCCGTGCACGCGGTCGACCTGGACCCGCTGACCTGCGCGGTCGCCCGGGCCAACGCCGACGCGCTGGGCTTGGCGCACCTGCTCACCGTCGAGTGCGCGGACGTGACCGAGGTGGAGTTGGGCGGGTACGACGCGGCGCTGATCGACCCGGCGCGGCGCACCGCCCGGGGCCGCACCTTCGACCCCCGGGCGTACTCGCCGCCGTTCTCGTTCCTGACCACGCTCGCCGCCCGGGTGCCGTGCGGCGCGGCCAAGGTCGCGCCCGGCATCCCGCACGAGATCGTGCCCGAGGGCATGGAGGCCGAGTGGGTCTCCGATCGCGGCGACGTCAAGGAGGCGGTGTTGTGGTGGGGCCGGCTCGCGCGCGGCGGCCTGCGCGCCACCGTGCTGCCCGCCGGCGCCGCGCTGGCCTCGGGCCCGGCTCGCCGGGCACCGGTGGGCCCGGTCCGCCGCTACCTCTACGAGCCGGACGGCGCGGTGATCCGGGCGCACCTGGTGGCCGAGGTGGGCGAGTTGGTGGACGGCAACCTGGTGGACGAGACGATCGCCTACCTCGCCTCGGACAAGCTGGTCGCCACCGCGTTCGCGAGCGTGTACGAGATCACCGACGTGTTGCCGTTCAATCTGAAGCGGCTCAAGGCCCTGTTGCGCGAGCGCGGCGTCGGCAACCTCACGGTCAAGAAGCGCGGCTCGGCGGTCGAACCCGAGGAGGTCCGCCGCCGGGTCGGGCCGACCGGCCCGAACGCGGCCACGGTGCTGCTGACCCGGGTGGCGGGCGCGCCCACGATGTTGATCGGGCAGCCGGTGTCCCCGGGGCAGCCCACCGGCCCGGGCCTCGGCGGGGTGCTCGACCGGCCGGGAGGACCTCAACCGATGTAGTCCTCCAGGCGCGCGACCGTGTAGCCCTGGGCCTGGATCTTGCGCAGCATGTTGCCGAACATCTCGGTCATCGTGGTGCCCTTGAGCTCACCGGGCCCGCGGAAGTGGGCCAGGATGATGTCGCCCGGGTGCAGCTTCTTCTCGCCGACGTACTGCATGTCGTTGATCTGCATCGACTCCCGCCACTTGACGATCGCGTCGATCCCGCCGCAACCACCGGCCACCGTCTGCGTGGTCGCGTTCCAGTTGCCGTACGGCGGGCGGAACAGCGTCGGGCGCTTGCCGTAGATCTCGGCGAGCCGGTCCTGCTGACCGCAGATCTGGTGCTTCTGCGCCTCCGCGCCCAGCGTCTTGAGGTCCGGGTGGGACAGCGTGTGGTTCTGCACCGTGGCGCCGAGCGCCTGGAGCTTGCGGAAGTACTCCGGGTCCTGCCGCACGTAGGTGTCGTTGAGGAACATCGACACCGGGATCCGCAGGTCCCGCATCATGTCGAGAAACCCGGGATCCTTCTCCGCCCCGTCGTCGATCGTGATGAACACGATCTTCTCCTCGGTGGGGATCTTGTCCACCACCGGCGGCTGGGGCCCGCCGGCCTTGATCGGCTTGACCGCGGGCGGGGCGGGCGGCGGGGTGAACGGCTTCAGGTTCCACTTCGCGGCAAGCGCGGCGGCGTCGGCGCCCGGGGTGTCCGGCTTCGCGGCGGGAGTGGGCCTGGTCGGGTCGGTGGACGCGCCGCCGGTGGGCCGGCCGGTGCCCTTGACCGCGGCGGTGTCGTCGGAGCCGCCGCAGCCGGTCAGCGCGACGAGCAGCGCACCGGCCAGGCCGATCAGGGCCGAGGTGCGGGCCGCGCCCCGCCGCTTTTGTACCGTTCGATGCGCCACTGTCGCCGGACCCTTTCGTTCGTGTGCTCCGATCGCGCCCACGCTACGCGTCGCGGCGGCCTGTCACGGTCCGGACAAGGGCTGTTCAAGGGACTGTCGAAGGACTGTTGAGCAGCCGATGAGCTGGGCACACTCCCGGCAAGGCCAATGGCACGTGCGGCGGCACGCAGCCATCAGCCAAGGCACTCGGCCCGCGTCCGGCTTGCGAATGGCCTCCTCGTCGGACGCGGGTCGAGTGTTGCGCGGAACCGGACGCCGGACTCCGACGCGGACCGGCAACTCCGCCGCGGACCGGAACGCCCACTCGCGCGTGTCGGCCCGAACGCGGCGCCCGGTCAGGGGCCGACGCTGAGCCGTTCGAAGCTCCACGCGTGCGGCGTGCGGGCGACCAGCGCGGCCGGGGGGTCCGGCAGCGACACCGGCTCGCCGGTCCACAGCGCGATCACCACGACCCGGTCGCCGTCCCGCTCGTCGGAGGAGGCGAACACCTCGACCCGTTCCAGGCCGGGCGCGTCGACCAGGACCGGCAGCGCCGCGGCGTGCACCCACGCGGCCAGCGCCGCTCCCCCGCCGGCCTCGGCCCTGGCCTCCCACATCGCCGCGATCGCCATCTCGCCTCTCCCGTTTCCACCGTTCCCGAACCGTCGTACTCCGCGTGAGCGCCCGCGCCTACGACAGCGCCTGGGTCACCGTGACCGGCATCGAGGAGTCGGCCGGGATGGACAGCGTGGAGGGGGCCCGGTCCCGGGCGACCATCTCGGCGCCCAGCGCGGCGACCATCGCGCCGTTGTCGGTGCACAGGCCCGGCCGCGGCACCCGCAGCACGATCCCGGCCGCGTCGCAGCGCTCCTGCGCCAGGGCGCGCAACCGCGAGTTGGCCGAGACGCCGCCGCCCATCATCAGGTGCTCGACGCCGTTCTCCTTGCAGGCGCGGATCGCCTTGCGGGTCAGCACGTCCACCACCGCCTCCTGGAAGGAGGCCGCGACGTCGGCCACCGGCACCGCCTCGCCGGCCCGCTGCCGGGCCTCGACCCAGCGCGCGACCGAGGTCTTGAGGCCGGAGAAGGAGAAGTCGAAGGGCGCGTCGCGCGGTCCGGTCAGCCCGCGCGGGAAGGCGATCGCGGTTCGGTCGCCCTCGCGCGCCCGCCGGTCGATCACCGGTCCGCCCGGGAAGCCGAGCCCGAGCACCCGCGCGACCTTGTCGAACGCCTCGCCCGCCGCGTCGTCGATGGTCGACCCGAGTGGCCGCACGTCGGCGGTGATGTCGGGCACCAGGAGCAGCGAGGAGTGTCCGCCGGAGACCAGCAGGGCCATGCACGGCTCGGGCAGCTTGCCGTGCTCCAACTGGTCCACGCACACGTGCGAGGCCAGGTGGTTGACGCCGTACAGCGGCTTGTCCAGCGCGACCGAGTAGCCCTTCGCCGCCGCGACGCCGACCAGCAGCGCCCCCGCCAGGCCGGGGCCGGAGGTGACCGCGATCGCGTCGATGTCGCGCATGGTGACGCCCGCGTCGGCGAGCGCGCGGCGCACCGTGGGCACCATCGCCTCCAGGTGCGCGCGGCTGGCCACCTCGGGCACCACCCCGCCGAACCGGGCGTGTTCGTCGACGCTGGAGGCGACCGCGTCGGCGAGCAGCGTGGTGCCGCGCACGATGCCGATGCCCGTCTCGTCGCACGAGGTCTCGATGCCCAGGACGAGTGGTTCGTCAGCCACCGGTGGCCGTTCCTTCCCGACGTTCCTTGAGATCGCGGCGCATCACCAGCGCGTCCACGTTGGCGGGCTGGTAGTAGCCCCGCCGCACGCCGATCCCCTTGAATCCGAAGCGCTCGTAGAGCGCCTGTGCGCGGGCGTTGTCCACGCGCACCTCCAGCAGTACGTCCCGACAGCCGCGTTCGAGCGCCAGATCGAGCAGTTCGGTCAACAACACCGAGCCCAGGCCCGTCCCCCACCGATCGCGGCGCACCCCGATCGTCTGCACGTCGCCCTCGTCGCCGATCACCGCGAGCCCGGCGTACCCGGCGAGCGCCCCGGTCTCGTCCTCGGCCACCACGTAATAGCGCAACTCGGGCTCGGACAACTCGGACCAGAACATCCCGGCCGACCACGCGTCCTCGGCGAACAGTTCGTGTTCGAGTCGCATGACGGCCTCGATGTCCCACCACCGCATGCGCCGCAGTCGAGGGCCGGATTCCATGCCGGGAGTCTATCGACTGCCCCACCACCCCTTGAGCCCGATCGATCGGGCCGGCCCGGGGCGGGGCGACCGACAGGGGGCCGGCAGGGGTGCCGGGGCGGGGTGGGGCCGGCGTCGCGGATCGGTGACCGTCAGGCCCGGGGCGGCGGTCCGTCGGGGGTGACGGCCTTGTAGCCCGCGGGGACCTGCGCGTCGGGGCGGCGCAGGTACAACGGCTCGGGGGCCGACAGGGCCTCCCCGGCCGCCAGTCGCCGTACGGCGAACGCCGCGAGCGCCGCCGCGTCCGGGTGCTCCGGCGCACGCGCGTCGGTGAACGTGCCCGCGTACAACGCGGCGCCCGCGCCCACCGCCGGCAGCTTGGTGACGTCCTCGGGCAGGTCGCCCGCGCGATCCACCGCCGGGCCTTGCGCGCGCGCACCCGCTTCGTCGTACCGCGCCCAGTAGACCTCCTTGCGGCGTGCGTCCGTCGCCGCCACGAACGGCCCGGTGACGGTGCCGTCCCGGCGGGCCGCGTACGCGAGCGCGTCGAGGGTGCACACGCCGTACACGGGGATGCCGAGCGCGTCGCCCATCGCGAGCGCGGTCACGATGCCCACCCGTAGGCCGGTGTACGGCCCGGGCCCGACCCCGACCGCGATGGCGGTGACGTCGGAGCGGGTTCGGCCCGCCGCGCGCAACACGTCGGCGATGCCGGGCGCGAGCAGTTCGCCCTGCCGACGGGCGTCGACCCGGGTGGAATCGGCGAGGACGGCGGAATCGTCGTGGAGGGCGACCGTGACGGCCGGGGTGGCGGTGTCGAAGGCGAGCAGCAGCACGGCACCAGGCTACCGACCGCGCGCCGTGCTCTCGTCCGCCGCGCCCGCGGGACGCGCGGGTGCGCGGGGCGCCGCGGGCTGCCGGGAAGGAAAAGTGGACCCGGCTCCAACGCGCGGGCGGTGCCTGCCGGCACCATGGAGGCCACCACACGGCGGAAGAGGGACCCAAGGCAATGGCGAAGCGGCTCAACCCGGGCGTGGCCGTCGCGGGCATCACCATCGCCGCACTGGTCGGCGTCGGCTTCCTCGCGGCGCAGGCCGCGAACTCGGCACCGGACAACCGGGGGATAGCGCGCACGAACACGCCGACCCCCACCGCCCCGTCCGGGGCGACCGCGCCCCCGGTCTACGTACCGCCGCCGGTGCCCGCGGGCTCCGGCACCGGCAAGCGGGTCGTCTACGCGATCAAGGACAGCCACGTCTGGCTGGTCGACGAGGCCGACCGCACGCTGCGCGAATACCCCGTCGCGAACGCGCCGGTCAAGCCGCAACCGGGCTCGTACCAGGTGACCCTGAAGAAGGAGGAGGCGCAGACCGGCAGCGACAACCTCCGGATCACCTACTCGGTGCGCTTCGGCGCGGTACAGGGCATCCCGCTCGGCTTCGCCGCGACGGACACTCCGCTGGACAAGATCGACACCGGCGCCAAGCCCGGCCCCTCCCCCAGCGGCACCGCACGCCCGAAGGCCTCCACGTCGCCGGCCAAGAGCGCGGGTATCCGCTCCAAGCCGGACGACGGCGCGGCCCTGTGGGCCTTCGCCCCGGTCGGCACACCCGTCATCGTGGTGCCCTGACCGCACAGGTCCGATTCACCACGCCACGCCCACCATTGCCCCATTCAGCGGCGATTCCCGTGCTTTGCCCACATATCATCAGGATGATGATCCCTCCGGTCACACCAGCCCCATCGGGCACACGCGGCTGACCGACAGGGCCCGTCAGGGCAATGGCACCGAGGAAATGGTGGCGGCGTGGCGCACGACTCCTCCGGTCCGAGCGGTCCCGGCGACGTCCAGGGGCCGACTCCCCGGCGCAGGTTGTTCGACTACCCCCGGAGCAATCGGCGGGGACTCCGGCGTTGGTTGCCCTCGTTCAAGCACCTGCTCACCTTCGTCCTGCTGGTCCTGTCCGGCCTGTTCGCCGCCGTGGGTCTGGTCTACGCGGTCACCCCGGTTCCGCACACCGTCAACGCCCAGGCCCGGCAGCAGAGCAACGTCTGGTACTGGAGCGACGGCAGCGAGATCACCCGCACCGGCACCACCAACCGGCAGACCGTGCCGCTGGCCGCGATCCCGATCGACGTGCAGCACGCGGTGCTCGCCGCCGAGGACCGCTCCTTCTTCTCCAACGCCGGTGTATCGATCACCGGCACCGTGCGCGCCCTGCTGCGCAACGCCGCGGGTGGCTCGGGCGGCCTCCAGGGCGGTTCGACGATCACCCAGCAGTACGTCAAGAACGTCTACCTGACCCAGGAGCAGACGCTGGGCCGCAAGTTCAAGGAGGCGATCATCTCGGTCAAACTCGACCGCACCGTCTCCAAGGACGAGATCCTCACCGGCTACCTCAACAGCGTGTACTTCGGCCGCGGCGCGTACGGGATCCAGGCCGCCGCGCAGGCGTACTACGGCATCGACGTCGGGCAACTCACCGTCGAGCAGGGCGCCTACCTGGCGGTGCTGCTGAACGCGCCCAGCGCCAACGACGTCCGGAACACCACCGAGGCGGGCCGGCGGCGGGTACTCGCACGCTGGGACTACGTCCTGGACGGCATGGTCAAGGAGAAGTGGCTCACCCCCGAGCAGCGCGCCGGCATGGTCTTCCCGGAGCCGATCGACCCGCGTCCGGCGGCCAACCTGGCCGGCGTCAACGGCTATCTGGTGGAGATGGCCAAGCGCTACCTGCTCGACCACGACGTGGTCGACGAGGACCGGCTCGACGCCGGCGGCTACGCGATCACCACGACGTTCGACAAGCGCACGACCGAGGTGCTCCAGCAGACCGTGCAGGACCAGCTCGCCCAGTCGCTGGATCCGGCCGAGCGCTCCGCGGACGTCGGCGTACGCGTCGCCGCGGCGTCGGTGGAGCCGGGCAGCGGCCGGATCGTCGCGATCTACGGCGGCCCCAACTACGTCCGGCAGTTCGTCAACGACGCCACCCGCCGCGACGTGCAGGTCGGTTCCACGTTCAAGCCGTTCGTGCTGGCCGCCGGTCTGCGCGACGGCGTGCAGGACCGCGACGGCAGGCGGGACCGGATCAGCCCGCGCACGGTCTACAACGGCAACGACAACGTGGTGATCCGCTACCCGAACGGCAAGCCCGTCCTGCAGGACGGCGTGCCCTGGCAACCGGGCAACGAGGACGGCGTCGACTACGGGCAGATCACCCTGGCCCGGGCGATGGACAAGTCGGTGAACACCGTCTACACCCAACTGGGCATGGACGTCGGCCCCGACCGGGTGGTGCGGGCGGCGGTGGACGCGGGGCTGCCCGCGAGCACGCCGGGGCTGCAACCGATCCCGTCCGTGTCGCTGGGCACCTCCACCCCCAGCGCGCTGGACATGGCCTCGGCGTACGCCACGTTCGCGGCCGAGGGCAAACAGCGCGCGCCCTACCCGGTGGACCGGTTGACCCGCTCCGGCGACACCGTGGACCTGCCCGATCACGACACCGAGGACGCCTACGACAACCAGCAGGCGAACGCGGTCACCCAGGTGCTGCGCGGCGTCGTGGACAGCGGCACCGGATTTCGCGCACAGGCGCTGAACCGCCCGGCGGCGGGCAAGACCGGCACCACCGACGACAACCGCTCGGCCTGGTTCGTCGGCTACACCCCGGACCTGTCCACCTCGATGGGCATGTTCCGCGAGGACGCCGAGACGCACGCGTTCTTGTCCCTGTCCGGGGTCGCCGGACTGGACCGGGTGGACGGCGGCAACCTGCCGACCCGGATGTGGACGACCTACATGCGTGCCGCACTCGCCGGGCAGAAGGCGACCGACTTCCCGGAGGAGACCGCCGGCGGCCTCGGTGTGCCGGACACCAGCCTGGTGCCGCCGAACACCGGTACCGCCACGCCCAGCGCGCCGGCCACCGCGACCACCGGTCCGCCGACCGGCGACACCGGCACCACCGCTCCGCCGACCACGCCCCCGGCGACCGGCACCCGCCCGCCGGACACGTCCGCCCCGCCGGGCGGTTCGGGTGGCGGCGGCGCGACCAGCCGCCCGCCCTCGAACGTGCCCGAGTCCCCCGACGCGCCCGAGTCCCCGGCGGCGGCCGTCACCTGACCGGCCCAGGGCCTCGGTCCCGGTCCGGGTCCGGGTCCGGGTCCGGGCCGGTCGATCCCGGTCCGGGTCAGCCCGCCAACGCGTCGAGGTCGATGCTCGCCCAGCGGGCGCCGACCCCGGTCACCTGGATCGTGCGCACCTCGTCGCCGGCGAAGTCGGTCGCGCTCTCCGCGAGCGCGTCCGGCCCGAGCGCGTCACGCGCGATGGCGATGTCCAGGCGGTCCTCGGTCAGTTCCTCGACCATGCCCTCGCCCCACTCCACGACGGTCACCGACTCGTCGAGCGAGGCGTCCAGGTCCAGGCCGTCGATCTCGGCGGTGACGTCCGCCGAACCGCCGAGCCGATAGGCGTCGACGTGCACCAGGGCCGGGCCGCCGACCTCGGAGGGGTGCACCCGGGCGATCACGAACGTCGGCGAGGTCACCGCGCCGCGCACTCCCAGGCCGACCCCGATGCCCTGGGTCAGCGTGGTCTTGCCCGCGCCCAGGCCGCCGGACAGCACGATCAGATCGCCGGCCCGCAGCAACTTGGCCAGACGGGCACCGAGCGCGCGCGTGTCCGCGCCGCCGGCGACCGTCACCGTCACACTTCGCACCACTTCAGCACTCCCACCACGCCGAACTCGCGAACCCGAACCGCTTCGGGCCCGCCCTCCCCGAGTCGTCCCGGCTTCCCGGGACCATCGCTCGGGGTCATCACCCGGGATCACTGTCCCGCAGGATCACGGCTCGCGTCGATTCCGACCTATGCGGACGATCCGCCGCGCGCGTGCCCGCCGGATCGCCCGGCGCGCCGCCCGGGTGCACGCGTGGCGCGCGCGAGAAGATCGCGCACCGCCGCGTTGACCACCACCGGATGCTCCAGCGGGGTCAGGTGCCCCGACTGCGGCACGATCAGCAACTCGGCGCCGGGCAGCGCCTCCTTGATCGCCTCGCTGTGCGTGGCCGGCGCGATCAGGTCGCCCTCGCCGCCCACCACGAGCGTCTCCACCCCCGCCAGCGCCGGCAGCGCGGCCATCTTGTCGTGTGCCTCGAAGGCCGGGAAGAACTCGGCGATCACGTCGATCGGCGTACCGGAGATCATCCGGTCGGTGAACCGCACCAGGGTCGGGTCCACCTCGGAGTCGAACGCGTACCGCTCGGTGAACAGGTACACCAGGTCGCGGGCCGCCCGCCGACCCGCCTCCACCAGCGCGGCCCGCCGGCCGAGCGTACGCAGCAACCCGGGCGCGATCCGGTGCACGAGCCGGGCGCCGGCCGCGGGAATGCCCAGCGTCACCGTCGCCCAGCGGCCCGCCGAGGTGTTCATCAGCGCGACGCCGATCACCCGGTCCCCGAACAACTCGGGGTGCTGATCGGCCAGCGCCATGATGGTCATCCCACCCATCGAGTGGCCCAGCAGCACGAGCGGGCCCTCGGGCGCCAGTTCCGTCAGCACCGTGTACAGGTCGGCGCCGAGGTGATCGATCGTCGAGGTCTCCGGAGCGCCCCGGCCGGATCGGCCGTGGCTGCGCTGGTCGTAGAACACCAGGCGGTATTCGTCGCGCAGTTCGGCCCGCTGGTAGTGCCAGCAGTCCATGTCGAGGCAGTAGCCGTGACACAGCACCACGGTCACCGCCGCGTCACGCCTGCCGTCCACCTCGGCGTACAACTCGACGCCGTCGCCGGTGGTGACGATGTGCGGCTCGCCGCGCAGCGTGCCGAACTCCGCCAGCGCGTCCATCTGCGCCTCGGTCCGGCGGCGGAACGCGCGGCCGACGGTCATCCGCTCGATCGCCACGCCCGCGGCGGCGCCGGCCGCGAGCACACCGACCGCGGCGCCCACGATGCCGGCCCGGCGGCCGAGCGCACGACCGCCGCCGGAGGGGCCCGGCACGGGGGTGCTCACGGCGCGCCCGTCCCGGTGGCGGCCGTCCCGGCGGTCGTCCCGGCGGCGGTCGTCCCGGTGTAGACGCGAGGCACCCGCGCGCCGATCCGGGTGACGATCTCGTAGCTGATCGTGCCGGTCGCCACCGCCCAGTCCTCCGCGGTGGGCTCGCCCCGATCGCCCGGCCCGAACAGGATCGCCTCGTCGCCTGCGGCGGCCGGGTCGTCGCCGAGGTCGACCACGAACTGGTCCATCGCCACCCGGCCGGCGATCGTGCGCCGGCGGCCGGCCACCAGGACCGGACCGGCGTTGCTCGCGTTCCTGGGGATGCCGTCCGCGTAGCCGGTGGGCACCAGCGCGAGCGTGGTCTCGCGCGGCGCGATCCACGAGTGCCCGTAGGACACGCCGTGCCCGGCCGGAACCCGCTTGACCCCGGCCAGGTTCGCCGCCAGCGTCATCGCCGGGCGCAACCCGAAGTCGGCGGGGCCGCCGACCTCCGGCACGGGCGACAGGCCATAGCTGACCAAGCCCACCCGGACCAGATCGAAGTGCGCTTCGGGCAGCAGCAGCGTCGCGGGCGAGTTGGCCATGTGCCGCACCTCGGGGGTGACCCCGCAGCCCTCGGCGTGCGCCAGCATCTCGGTGAACTCGGCCAGTTGCACCGCAATCGAGGGGTGTCCGGGCTCGTCCGCGCAGGCGAAGTGCGACCACAGGCCGACCACCTCGACGGCGCCGTCGGCCTGGGCCTTGAGCCCGGCATCGACCAGGGCCGGCCAGTCGGCGGGTAGGCAACCGTTGCGGCCCAGGCCGGTGTCCGCCTTGAGGTGCACGCGCGCGGTCCGGCCGCTCGCCCGTGCGGCGTCCACCACCTCGCGCATCGCCCAGAGCCCGCTCACCGAGATGTCCACATCGGCGCGCACCGCGTCCTCGAAGCGGTCGCCCGGGGCCCACAACCAGGTGAGCACGCGCCCGGTGTCGCCGGCCGCGCGCAACGCGAGCGCCTCCTCGACCACCGCGGTGCCCAGCCACGCGGCGCCGCCCGCACGGGCCGCCCGCGCGCACGGGAGCAGGCCGTGTCCGTAGGCGTTCGCCTTGACCACGCTCATCACCGCCGCCGAGCCCACCCGAGCCCGGACGGCCGCGATGTTGTCCCGAATGGCATCGAGATCGATCCGCGCCTCGGCACGCATGTGGCTGGTGGTCCTTCCGACGACGGTCATCGACGAGAGCCCGCGTCCCGGCTCCGGACGGGATCCGGTGCCGGGCATCCCGGAGCTCAAGACTCCCAGTGTGGCAGGCCCGTGCCGGGGCGGTCTCCCTGTCACGTGCCTGTGACGTCCGCCCACACCGCGGGCAGCGCCCGGATCAGGTCCGGCGCGGTCACCGGACCGGGCAGCGCGCGGGCGGCCAGGCCGTGCAGGTAGGCGGCCGCCGAACCGGCGTCCAGCGGGTCCAGGCCCGCCGCGAGCAGCGCGCCGGCCAGGCCGGAGAGCACGTCGCCGCTGCCCGCGGTGGCCAGCCACGGGGTGCCGGTGGGATTGATCCGGACCCGGCCGTCGGGCGCGGCGATCACCGTGGTGGAGCCCTTGAGCAGCACCACGCAGTCGTAGAGCGCGGCGAGCCGGCACGCGTGCTCCAGCCGCTCCGCCTCGACGCGTTCGCGGGTCGTGACGACCCCGGCGGCGGCGAACAGGCGCACCGCCTCTCCCGCGTGCGGGGTGAGCAGCGCGGGAGTCGGCCAGGTGCCGGGTTTCGCCCGGGCGAGCAGGGTCAGTCCGTCCGCGTCCACCAGCACCGGCGCCGAGCCGTGCAGTACGCCCGCCCAGCGCGCCTGGGCGTCCTGGTCGGTGTCCAGGCCCGGTCCCACCACCCAGGCCTGCACCCGACCGGCGTCGACCGGGGCAGCCTCGGTCGCCAGCGTCTCCGGCCAGGCCGCGAGCACCGGGCGCAACACCTCGGCCGGACCCGCGCAGCGGACCGCGCCCACGCCGCCGCGCACGGCCGCGCCGACCACGAGCACCGCCGCGCCGGGGTATCGGGGCGAGCCGGCGACCACGCCGAGCACCCCGCGCGAGTACTTGTCGCTCTCCCCCGTGGGAGCGGGCAACAGCCGGGCCACGTCCGCGTGTTGCAGGACGTCCACCCGTGACGTCGGCAGGTGCGGGTCGAGCCCGATGTCCACCAGGTGCCGCACGCCGGCGTACTGCGCTCCGGGGTCGACCAGCAGGCCGGGCTTGTAGGTGCCGAAGGTGACCGTGACATCGGCCCGTACCGCCGCGCCCTCGACCCGCCCGGTGTCCGCGTCCACCCCGCTGGGCACGTCGACCGCGACCACGATCGAATCCCGCACGTGCGCGAGCAGTTCCGCGGCGGGTGGGCGCAGCGCGCCCTTGCCGCCGATCCCGACGATGCCGTCGAGCACCAGGTCGGCCCGCCCGAGCAGGTCGATCGTGTCGGCCCGGTCCGGCGCGCCGGCGTCCCACACCCGTACGCCGGCCCGCCGCGCCCACGCCAGGCCCGCCGGATGGGCCCGCTCCGGCGCGAGCAGCAACGCGTCCACCCGCGCGCCGCGTCGGGCCAGCATGCCGCCCGCGTACAGCGCGTCCCCGCCGTTGTCGCCGCTGCCCACGAGCAGCGCGACCCGGGTGCCGTAGACCCGGCCGAGCAGTCGGGCGCACGTATTCGCCAGGCCGGTCGCGGCGCGCCGCATCAGTGTGCCCTCGGGCAACGTGGCCAACAGCGCGGCCTCCGCGCCACGCACCTGCTCGACGTCGTGCGCTGCGCGCATGCGCGACCCCCTCAGCCCTCGGCGATGACGACAGCGGAAGCAATGCCCGCGTCGTGGCTGAGCGACACATGCCAGTGCCGCACGCCCAGTTCGAAGGCCCGCGCGGCGACCGTGCCGGTCACCGCGAGCAGCGGCCGGCCGGAATCCTCGGTGGTCACCTCGGCGTCCAGCCAGTGCAGGCCGCCGGGCGCGCCGAGTGCCTTGGCCAGGGCCTCCTTGGCGGCGAACCGGGCGGCCAGGGACGCGACGCCGCGTTCCTGCCCGGACCGCACCCAACGCTCCCCTTCGGTGAAGAGCCGATCGGCCAACCCGGGGGTCCGCTCCAACGACTGCCCGAACCGCGCGATGTCCGCGACGTCGATACCCACACCGATGATCACGGCCCGAGCCTACAAACACCGGGGCCGCCGGCGCCCCGGCCCACGACGAGTCCGGGCCGCACCCCCGGCGGGGGTGCGGCCCGGTGGGCTCGTGGGCGCTCTCGGGTCACGACGCCTCGACGACGTCGGCCCGGTTGCGCTCGTTGACGAGAGTCACCGGCGGCTCGACGCGCACCTCGGTGCGGCGCCGCGGCTGCCACTGGCCGAGCAACATCGCGCCGAGGGCGATCAGCAGCCCGAGCACCTGGAGCGCGGTCAGCGTCTGGCTCAGCACGACCAGGCCGGCCAGCGTGGCGACCACCGGGTTGACCAGGCCGAGGAAGGACGCCACGCCGGCGCCGAGGCGCTCGATGCCGCGGAACCACAGCACGTAGGCGAGCGCGGTGCCGATCAGCACCAGGTAGCCGAAGCCGAGCAGGTTGCGGCCGGTGGGCACCGGCGGCATGCCCTCGATCGCGAACATCATCGGGACGATCACCATGCCGCCGACGGTGAGCTGCCATCCGGTCGTGGCCAACAGCGAGACTCCCTCGGGTCGACCCCAGCGCGCCGACATCACCACGCCCATCGCCATCAAGGTGGTGGCCAGCAGCATCAGGCCGACACCGATCGGGTCGAGTTCCGCCTCCGAGCTGAGCACGAGCAGGGCGACGCCGACCACGCCGCCGACGCCGGCGAGCAGCACCCGCGGTTGTGCCCGCACCTTCAGGATCAGGAACGACAGGCCCGCGACGATCAGCGGCGACACCGAGCCGATGGTGGCCGCGACACCACCGGGCAGGCGGTACGCGCCGGCGAAGATCAGCGGGAAGAACAACCCGACGTTGAGCATCCCCAGGACGAATGAGCGCCACCACCACACCCCGGTCGGCAGCCGTCTGGACATGGCGACCAGGAGCAGACCCGCGGGCAACGCCCGCACGCCGGCCGCGAGCAACGGCCGGTCGGCCGGGAGCATCTCCGTGGTCACGAGGTAGGTGGTCCCCCACGTGGCCGGGGCCACGGCCGTCGCCAGGAGCATCCCCACCCGACCGATCCCCCTGCTACCACCCTGAACCGCCATGCCATTCACCTCAACGCTAGTTTTGCGAGCAGTAACTATCTGAACGTTGAGATAAGTAAATACCCTCCTTCTGTGAGCGTCAAGTAGATGAGCGTTGAGATAAATTGGCGGCATGACCGAACGCGGCACATCCGAGACAGACATCCGCGACGCGATCGACGACGTCTGGGACCAATGGCACCGGGAGCGGCCCGACATCGCTCCCGAGAGCCTCGACGTCATGGCGGCCGTCGGGCGGATGAACCGGCTGCGCCGGTTCATCGACCAGACGTTGCGCACCTACTTCGCCCGCTACGGGCTCGACTTCTCCGAGTTCGACGTGCTGGCCACGCTGCGCCGCTCCGGCGGCGTCGAGGGGGTCAGCGCGGGCACGCTGCTGCGCTCGGCGATGGTCACGTCGGGCGCGATCACCAACCGGGTGGACAAGCTCACCGCGAAGGGCCTGGTCGAGCGCTCGGTCAGCGCCGAGGACCGCCGCTCGGTCCTGGTCAAGCTGACCCCCGAGGGCGTCAAGCTCGTGGACGACATCCTCGTCGGCCACCTGGAGAACGAGGGCCGCTTCCTCGCCGTCCTCGACGAAAGCGAGCGCGACCAGCTCAACGCCCTGCTGCGCAAGCTCCTGATCGCCCAGGGCGACACCCACCTGGGCTGACCCGAACCGATCCGGCCCCGAGCGCCCCGCCCGAAACGCGAAACCGCCCCGCGCCCCCTCTCGATGAGGGGGCGCGGGGCGGTCGAGGATCGGGTCGGACTACTCGACCGTGACCGACTTCGCCAGGTTGCGCGGCTGGTCCACCTCGTGGCCCTTGGCCGTGGCCAGCTCGCACGCGAACACCTGCAACGGCACGGTGGACACCAGCGGCTGCAGCAGCACCGGCGTGACCGGGATGCGCACCAGGTGGTCGGCGTACGGCACGACCGCCTCGTCGCCCTCCTCGGCGATCACGATGGTGCGTGCGCCGCGGGCCCGGATCTCCTGGATGTTGGACACGATCTTGTCGTGCAGCACCGAGCGCCCACGCGGCGACGGGACCACCACCACGACCGGCAGGCCCTCCTCGATCAGCGCGATCGGACCGTGCTTGAGCTCTCCCGCCGCGAAGCCCTCGGCGTGCATGTACGCCAGCTCCTTGAGCTTGAGCGCACCCTCGAGCGCCACCGGGTAGCCCACGTGCCGGCCCAGGAACAACACCGAACCGGCGTCCTTGAGCGAACGGGCCAGCTCGCGCACCGGCTCCATCGTGTCCAGGACCTTGTCCACCATCTCCGGCATCGCCGCGAGCTGCTCGATCACCTCGGTGATCTCGTCGCCCCACTTGGTGCCACGCACCTGGCCCAGGTACAGCGCGACCAGGTAGCAGGCGACCAACTGGGTCAGGAACGCCTTGGTCGAGGCGACGGCGACCTCGGGGCCCGCGTGCGTGTACAACACCGCGTCCGCCTCGCGCGGCATCGTCGAGCCGTTGGTGTTGCAGATGACCAGCACCTTGGCGCCCTGCTCGCGGGCGTGCCGCTGGGCCATCAGCGTGTCCATCGTCTCGCCGGACTGCGAGATGGTCACCACCAGCGTCTGCCGGTCCAGGATCGGGTCGCGGTAGCGGAACTCGCTGGCCAGCTCGACCTCGCAGGGCACGCGGGTCCAGTGCTCGATCGCGTACTTGGCGATCAGGCCCGCGTGGAAGGACGTACCGCAGGCGATGATCACGACCTTGTCGATCTCGCGCAGCACCTCGTCCGCGATCCGCACCTCGTCGAGCACCAGGCGCCCGTCGGTGCCGATCCGGCCCAACAGCGTGTCGGCGACCGCCTTGGGCTGCTCGGCGATCTCCTTGAGCATGAAGTAGTCGTAGCCGTCCTTCTCGGCGGCCGACACGTCCCAGTCCACGTGGTACTCGCGAATGGCCGCGGGCGCGCCGTCGAAGTCGGTCACCGTGATCGCGTCCCGGCGCAGCTCGACCACCTGGTCCTGGCCCAGCTCGATCGCCTCGCGCGTGTGCTCGATGAACGCGGCCACGTCCGAGGCGAGGAAGTTCTCGCCGACACCGCGACCGACCACCAGCGGCGAGTTGCGGCGCGCACCGACCACCACGTCGGGAGCGTCCGCGTGCACCGCGACCAGGGTGAAGGCGCCCTCCAGCCGACGGCAGACCCGGCGCATCGCCTCGGCCAGGTCCTCGCCGGCGCCCGCGAACTCCTCGGCCAGCAGGTGCGCGACCACCTCGGTGTCGGTCTCCGAGGCGAGCTTGTGCCCGCGCTCGGCCAACTCGGCGCGCAGCGCGGCGAAGTTCTCGATGATCCCGTTGTGTACGACGCCGACCCGACCCGCGTTGTCCAGATGCGGATGCGCGTTCGCGTCGTTGGGCGCACCGTGGGTGGCCCACCGCGTGTGCCCGATGCCACACGTCCCCACCGGAAGCGGCGATTCCGCCAGCGCGCCCACCAGGTTGGCCAGCTTCCCGGCGCGCTTCTCGCTCACCAGGGCACCGGCGGAGAGCACGGCCACCCCGGCCGAGTCGTAACCGCGGTATTCCAGCCGCTTGAGCCCGCCGATGACCACGTCCAGCGCCGATTGAGCGCCCACATATCCCACAATCCCGCACATGGGGGCCAGCCTACGGGGTCCACATCGGGCCGGCGGAAACGCGTTCGACGGCCCGGCGACGGCGCGTGGGCGCACACTCGGGACAATAGGCACGTGCACTCCTTCGCGGCTCAGGGGCCGGCTCGCGACCTGTCCCCCTTCGTCGAACTCGACCGCGCCGCCTGGACCCGGCTTCGGGCCGGGACGCCGCTGCCGCTGACCGCCGACGAACTCGAACGCCTGCGCGGCCTGGGCGACGTGGTCGACCTCGACGAGGTCTCCGACGTCTACCTGCCGCTGTCCAGGCTGCTGAACCTCTACGTGGGCGCCACCCGGGGCCTGGGCCGCGCGCTCACCACGTTCCTGGGCAACGGCGAGAACCCGGGCATACCGTTCGTGATCGGCGTCGCGGGCAGCGTCGCGGTGGGCAAGAGCACCACCGCCCGCATCCTGCGCGAACTGCTCGCCCGCTGGCCCGACCACCCGCACGTCGAACTGCTGACCACCGACGGCTTCCTCTACCCCAACGAGGAGTTGGAGCGCCGCGGGATCATGCACCGCAAGGGCTTCCCCGAGTCCTACGACCGACGCGCCCTGGTGCGCTTCGTCGCCGACGTCAAGGCGGGCAAGCCCGAGGTCACCGCGCCGGTGTACTCGCACCTGACCTACAACATCGTGCCGAACGAGCGGCTGACCATCCACCGGCCCGACATCCTGATCGTCGAGGGCCTGAACGTGCTGCAACCCGCCTCGCCGACCGCCGACGGCCGCCCCCGGCTCGCGCTGTCCGACTTCTTCGACTTCAGCCTGTACGTGGACGCCCGCACCCAGGACATCCGCCGCTGGTACCTGGAACGCTTCGTCAAACTGCGCCAGACCGCGTTCCGCGACCCGGCCTCGTACTTCCGCAAGTACGCGGTGATGACCCCCGAGGACGCGCTGCGCTACGCGGAGAACACGTGGGCCACCATCAACGAGACCAACCTGGTGCAGAACATCCGACCCACCCGCGCCCGCGCCACGCTGGTACTGCAAAAGGATGCGGAGCACGCGGTGAGCAGATTGCGACTGCGCAAGCTGTGAAGGGCGGTACCGTCACGGGATGTTCCATCTGCGCCTGATCGTCCCGGCCGACCGCAGCGCCGCCGTGCGCGACCTGTTGCTCGGCGAACCGGGAGCGACCCACCTGGTGGTGTGGCCGGGCGCGGCGGTGCAACCCCCCGGTGACGTGATCGCCTGCGATCTCGCGCGCGAGACCACCAGCGCGGTGCTCGCCGACCTGCGCGCGCTGGGCCTGGAGGACGACGGTGCGATCGCGCTCGAGGACCTGGACGTGATGTTGTCCCGGTCCGCGGACCAGGCCGAGCGGAACGCGCCGGGCGACAGCGCCGACTCCGTAGTCTGGGAGGAGATCGAGGAGGCCACCTCCGAGGAGTCCACCCTCTCGGTGACCTTCCTGGCCTTCCTGACGGTGGCCACCATGATCGCGGCGTGCGGTGTACTGCTGGACAACCCGATCCTGATCGTCGGCGCGATGGTGGTGGGACCCGAGTTCGGCCCGCTCGCCGGACTGTGCGTGGCCACCGTGCAGCGCAAGCCCCGACTCGCCGGCCGTTCCGCGCTCGCGCTGCTGATCGGCTTCCCGGTGGCGATGGCGGTCACCATGGCGTTCACCGCGCTCCTGGGCGCGTTCGGCCTGTTCGACCGCGAAATGCTCGAACGCTCGCGCCCACTCACCGAGTTCATCTTCCAACCGGACTGGTTGTCGTTCTGGGTCGCGCTGCTCGCCGGCGTCGCGGGCATGCTCTCGCTGACCAGCGCCAAGTCCGGCGCGCTGATCGGCGTACTGATCTCGGTCACCACCGTGCCCGCGGCCGCGAACGCGTCGGTGGCCATCCGGTACGCCGACTACCGGCAGGCGGCCGGCTCCCTGGGCCAACTCGGCCTGAACCTGGTCGGCATCGTGCTCGCGGGCACCCTCACCCTGCTCGTCCAGCGCGGCCTGTGGAGCCTGCAGGCCGCCCGCGCGAAACAACGGCCCCCGTCGCGTACGACGGGGGCCGGGAAGTCATCGTGAACCCGCGGGGGTTCGGCCGTGCTACTCGAGCGCGAGCAGGGTCCGCACGACCTCGGCCAGACCCGCGGCCTCGTCGTGCGCCTGGTCGTGCGTCTGCGCCTCGACCATCACCCGCACCAACGGCTCGGTGCCCGAGGGACGCAGCAACACCCGGCCGGTGTCCCCCAATCGCTTCTCCGCCAGCGCGACGGCCTGGGCCAGTTCGGGCGTGGTGTGCACCCGGGTGCGGTCCACCCCGGCGACGTTGACCAACATCTGCGGCAGGCGCGTCATCACCGAGGCCAACTCGTGCAGCGGCGTGCCCGTCTCCGCGACGCGCGCGAGCAGGCGCAGCGCGGTCAGCGTGCCGTCGCCCGTGGTGGCGTGATCCAACAACACCACGTGGCCGGACTGTTCGCCGCCCAGCGACAGGCCCGAGGCCTGCATCGCCTCCAGCACGTAGCGGTCGCCGACCGCGGTCTCCACCATCTTGATGCCCGCGGCCTGCATGGCCAGCTTGAGCCCCAGGTTGGACATCACGGTGGCCACCAGCGTGTTCTCCACGAGATGTCCGCCGTCGCGCATCGCCAGCGCGAGCACCGCCAGGATCGCGTCGCCGTCGACCAACTCGCCGCGCGCGTCCACCGCCAGGCACCGGTCCGCGTCGCCGTCGTGCGCGATGCCCGCGTCCGCGCCGTGCTCGACCACGGCCGCCCGCAGCGCGTCCATGTGCGTGGAACCGCAGTTGTCGTTGATGTTCAGCCCGTCGGGCTCCGCGTGGATCGCGATCACCTCGGCCCCGGCCCGACGCAACGCGTCCGGCGCCACCGCCGAGGAGGCGCCGTTCGCGCAGTCCACCACGACCTTGAGCCCGTCCAGGCGATGCGGCAGCGAGGACAGCAGGTGCTCGACGTAGCGCTCGTGGCCCTCGGGATGGTCCTGTACCCGGCCCACCCCGGACCCGGTCGGCCGCTCCCACGCGGTGCCCAGCAGCGCCTCGATCTCGTTCTCCACGTCGTCGGGCAGCTTGTGCCCGCCCCGCGCGAAGAACTTGATCCCGTTGTCCGGCATCGCGTTGTGGCTCGCCGAGAGCATCACGCCCATGTCCGCGCCGAGCAGCCCGGTCAGGTAGGCGATCGCCGGCGTCGGCAACACGCCGGCGCGGTACACGTCCACACCCGCGCCCGCCAGACCCGCGACCACGGCCGCCTCGAGAAACTCTCCGGAGGCCCGGGGGTCACGACCCACCACGGCGAACGGCCTGCGGCCGTGCCCTGATTGCGGAATCCCGTCCCGGCCGCGTGATCCGAGCACCCGCGCGGCGGCGACCGCCAGATCGAGCGCCAGTTCCGCGGTCAGCCGGCCATTCGCCAGGCCACGCACGCCGTCCGTACCGAAGAGTCGTCCCACAGTTGGATCTCCCGCATACATTCCGGATGTCTCGGACACTACCTCGCGACGCCACTCCCCCAGGAGTACCGTCGGAAAATGCATCAGGCCCCGGGGGCACGAACCGTGCCCCCGGGGCCTGATGACGCTGCGTACAGCCGCAGAGGGTGCTGCGGGCTGTTTAGCGCTTGCTGTACTGAGGCGCCTTGCGCGCCTTCTTCAGACCGTACTTCTTGCGCTCCGTGGCACGCGGGTCACGGGTCAGGAAGCCGGCCTTCTTGAGCGCCGGGCGGTTCGACTCGACATCGGCCTCGTTCAGCGAACGGGCCACACCCAGACGCAGCGCGCCGGCCTGGCCGGAGACGCCGCCACCGTGGATGCGGGCGTGCACGTCGTAGCGGTCGTCCAGCTCGAGCACCTTGAAGGGCTCGTTGACGAGCTGCTGGTGCACCTTGTTCGGGAAGTACTCCTCGAGCGTGCGCCCGTTGATCTTCCACTTGCCCGTGCCCGGAACGATCCGGACGCGCGCGACGGCTTCCTTGCGGCGGCCGGTGGCCGAACCCGCCTGCGGCTCGCTGAAGCGCGAGGCGAGCGACTCGGACGTGTAGCTCTCGAGCGGAAGACCCTCGGTCTCCTCGATCGGGGTTTCTGCAATGGTCTCGGCCACTGTTCTCCTCAAACTATTCGTTCGTCAGGCGGTGGCCGTGACTACTGCGCGACCTGGGTGATCTCGAACGGAACCGGCTGCTGCGCCGAGTGCGGGTGCTCGGAACCGCGGTACACCTTGAGCTTCGACAACATCTGCCGACCCAGGGTGTTCTTCGGGAGCATGCCCTTGATGGCCTTCTCCACGGCCTTCTCGGGGTTCTTCTCCAGCAACTCGTCGTAGCGGACGGCGCGGAGGCCACCCGGGTAGCCGGAGTGGCGGTACGCCATCTTCTGGCTGCGCTTGTTGCCCGACAGGTGAACCTTGTCGGCGTTCACAATGATGACGAAATCGCCGGTGTCGACGTGCGGCGCGTACACCGGCTTGTGCTTACCCCGGAGCAGGGCAGCAGCCTGGGTGGACAGACGGCCGAGCACGACATCGGTCGCGTCGATGACGTGCCACTGACGCTGGACGTCGCCGGGCTTGGGGCTGTACGTGCGCACGGTCGATAGCCTTCGCTTCTTCGTGAGTGTGTGCTTACGGATGCCGACTGGCTGTCCGGGAGATGATTCCGAACCGAATGCGGACTCCGGTGGCCGGCGGCCCGGCGTACCGACTCCACTCAAGCAAGCCAATACGCACAACGAACCGGCACAATACCGGGTCAAGGGGGTGCCGGTCAAAACGAGCAATGGGGCGATGATCTGCTCACGCCCCTCCCCAGCGTAAGCCATCCGCGCGGGTGCTCCTACCGTGCCACGCCGGTCCTCACCGGATCGGCGGATAGGTACGATGCGCCGAACGATCGGGTCGTCGGCGCATGGGGAGCCGAGGCGGGTCACTCCTTGCAGGGGGCGGGTATGTCGGGGGTCGGTACACCGGGAGACGACGGGCAGCAGCCCTGGAGCGTACGCCCGGGCGGGCCCGGGTCACCGGGGCAGCCGGCCCACGCGTGGGATCCGTTCCCCACCCAGGCGCAGGGCCCCCAGGGGCCACAGCCGCATCCCCAACCACAGCAGCCCTTCGCCCGACCGGCGCACGAACAGCCAACGGGGCAACCGCAGTTCGGCTCCTCCACCGGTCCCGACTGGGACGCGCTGGCGGAGCGACGCGACGCGGCGACCCGCCGCCGCAGGCTGCTGTTCACCGTGGGCGGCTCCGTGCTCGGACTCGCCCTGATCGGCGGCGTGGTCGCGGCGGTCATGGCCACGTCCGGCGACGACGACAAGAAGAGCGCGGGACCGGGCGCCTCGGGCGTCCCGTCCGCCTCGACCTTCGCCCCGGCCAAGCCCACCTTCCGCCCCGCGCCCACGGTCCCGCCGCCGCCTCCGGCCCAGGCCGTGCTCGCCGACCCGGCCCTGGACAACGCGCCGTTCACGGTCGAATCGCTGTTCCCCGGCGCGAAGTTCACCGTCAACGGGCGGCAGTACTCGGTGGTCGCGAGCAAGCTGGACAACACCTGTTCGGACGGCACCGACGCCAAGCTCGGCCCGGCCGCGCGCAACCAGCAGTGCACCCAGCTCATCCGACTCGCGGTGGTCGGCCCGAACGGCATCGTCTCCACCGCCGCGGTCGCCTCGTTCCCCTCGGCCGACAAGGCCGCGGCGATCAAGAACGGCAAGGATGGCGGCGAACTGCTGCCGCTGGCCGGCCCCGGCGTCAAGGTCCTCGACGCCCAGAAGCAAAAGCACGGCAAGCTGCGCAACTCCGTCGGCCGCTACGCGCTGTTCACCCTGGACTGGTACGCCGACGGCAAGGACCCGGTCGGCGACGACAAGACCATGGCGCAGGCCCAGGACGACGTGGACAAGTTCCTGTGGAACTCGCTGACCGCGCGCGGCGAGGCGCGCTCCAAGCAGATCGACGACGAGAACCGGCGCAAGGCCCTGGAACAGATCCAGGGCTGACCCGGACGGGCCGGGGCCGCGCCCCGACCCCCGTCCGTCCCGACCTCAGCCGCCGTCCCGGCGCCGACGGGTGGCCGTCACCCGGTCCGCGAGCAACGCGTCCGCCGGGTAGGCCACCTCCTCCAGGGTCAACCCGTGCGCGGGCGCGACGTGCACGCCCGAGTCGCGCACCGCGCGCCCGAGCACCTCCAGCGGCCACTCCACCGGCTTGCGTCCGGTGCCCACCGCCAGCATCGCGCCCACCAGCGAGCGCACCATGTTGTGGCAGAACGCGTCGGCCCGCACGGTCGCCACGATCACCGGCCGAAACGCGGGACCCACATCGGCCCCGCTCGGCGTCTCGCGCGCCCAGGAGAAGTCCTGGAGGCAGCGCACGGTGGTGGCCCCCTCGCGCTTGCGGCAGAACGACGCGAAGTCGTGCTCGCCCAACAACCGCTGCGCGGCCGCGTTCATCCGGGTCTCGTCCAGCGGCCGGTCGTGCCACACCACGCTGCCCCGCCGCAGCGGGTCCACCCCGCCCGGCGCGTCGCACACCCGATACGCGTAGCGCCGCCAGATCGCGCCGAACCGAGCGTCGAAGCCCTCGGGCGCCACGGTGATGTCGCGCACCCGCAGATCCCGGGGCAGCGCCCCGGTGACCCGACGCAGCGCCACGTCGCCCAGCGCGGCCCACACCTCGTCGGGCACGTCGAGGTGGGCCACCTGACCCCGCGCGTGCACCCCCGCGTCCGTGCGCCCGGCCACCGTCAACTGGGCGGGCTCGGCCAGCCGCAGCACGGTGGTCAGGGCGCTCTCCAGCGTGCCCTGCACGGTGCGCAGCTCGCGCTGCCGGGCCCAGCCCGCGAACTCGGTGCCGTCGTACGACAGATCGATGCGCAAGCGCACCACGTCAACCACCTCCGGGCATGGCGCGAGCCCGCCCTCCGTACGGGTACGGGGGACGGGCTCGCACTGTGATTCACAACGCGTGGAGCACGCGACGAGACCGTCAGGCCTTGTCGGCGTCCTTGCTCTCCTCGGCCTTCTCGGCCTCGGCGGCGGGCGCCTCCTCGGTCTCGACGACCTTCGTCGTCTCGACCTTGGCGGTCTCCTGCTCCTTGACCGAGCGCTTCGTGGCGGCCTCGGCCTCGCCGACCGCGGTCTGCGCCACGGTCAGCGCCTCGACCAGCTCGATGACCGCCATGGGCGCGTTGTCGCCCTTGCGGTTGCCGATCTTGGTGATGCGCGTGTAACCGCCCGGGCGGTTCTCGTACCGAGGAGCGATCTCCTCGAAGAGCGCGTGCACGACGCTCTTGTCACGAACGATCGTGAGCACCTGGCGACGGTTGTGCAGGTCGCCCTTCTTCGCCTTGGTGATCAGTCGCTCGGCGACGGGACGCAGCCGACGCGCCTTGGCCTCGGTCGTGGTGATCCGACCGTGCTCGAACAGCGCCGTCGCGAGACCGGCCAGGATCAGCCGCTCGTGGGACGGGCCGCCGCCGAGGCGGGGACCCTTGGTGGGCCTGGGCATGTTCTCTCCTAGATATTCCTGCGCCGGCCGTATCAGGTACCGGCGTCAGTCCACCCGGGCCGGTCGGCCCGGGTGGTGGGCTACGCCTCGCGACGAAGCTCAGTACTGCTCGGTCTCGGCGAAACCGTGGTCGTCGTCGTCGCCGAAGCTGTCCGCGGCGGCGGTCGGGTCGAACCCGGGCGGGCTGTCCTTGAGGGCCAGACCCATCCCGTTGAGCTTCGCCTTGACCTCGTCGATGGACTTCGCACCGAAGTTGCGGATGTCCAGCAGGTCGGCCTCGCTGCGCGCGACCAGTTCACCCACGGTGTGGATGCCCTCGCGCTTGAGGCAGTTGTACGAGCGGACCGTGAGCTCGAGCTCCTCGATCGGCAGCGCCAGATCGGCCGCGAGCGCGGCGTCGGTCGGCGACGGGCCCATGTCGATGCCCTCGGCGTCGATGTTCAGCTCGCGGGCGAGACCGAACAGCTCGACCAGCGTCTTGCCCGCGGAGGCCATCGCGTCGCGCGGACGCATGGACTGCTTGGTCTCGACGTCGACGATCAGCTTGTCGAAGTCCGTGCGCTGCTCGACACGGGTGGCCTCGACCTTGTACGTGACCTTGAGCACCGGCGAGTAGATCGAGTCGACCGGCACGCGGCCGATCTCCTGGCCCGCCTGCTTGTTCTGCACCGCGGAGACGTAGCCGCGACCGCGCTCGACGGTCAGCTCCATCTCCAGCTTGCCCTTGGCGTTCAGCGTCGCCAGGACCAGGTCGGGGTTGTGCACCTCGACACCGGCCGGCGGCGCGATGTCGCCGGCGGTGACCACACCCGGGCCCTGCTTGCGCAGGTACATCACGACCGGCTCGTCGTGCTCCGAGGAGACGACGAGCTGCTTGATGTTCAGGATGAGGTCGGTGACGTCCTCCTTGACACCCGGCACGGTGGTGAACTCGTGCAGGACGCCGTCGATCCGGATGCTGGTGACAGCAGCGCCCGGGATCGAGGACAGGAGCGTACGACGGAGCGAGTTGCCGAGCGTGTAGCCGAAGCCGGGCTCGAGGGGCTCGATGACGAACCGCGAGCGGTATTCGTCGACGACGTCCTCGGTGAGGGTCGGCCGCTGGGCGATAAGCATGGGGATGCCTCCTGGTAATGACGCCCGCTATTTGACGCCAGTGGAAACAAGGATACGGGCGGACCGGCACAATCCCGGTCCGCCCGATCCCGTGGAGCTCTTACTTGGAGTAGAGCTCGACGATGAGCTGCTCCTGCACCTGCGTGTCGATGACCTGACGCGCGGGGAGGGAGTGCACGAGGATGCGCATCTTGCCCGGGATGACCTCGAGCCAGGCCGGGACGGTGCGCTCGCCGGCCTCGGCACGGGCGACCACGAACGGGGTCAGCTCGACCGAGTCCTTGCGGACCTCGATGATGTCGTTGTCGGAGACCCGGAACGACGGGATGTCCGTCTTGACGCCGTTGACCACGATGTGACCGTGGCGAACGAGCTGACGGGCGTGGTCACGCGACTTGGCGAAGCCCGCGCGGTAGACCACGTTGTCCAGGCGCGACTCGAGGATGCGAAGCAGGTTCTCGCCGGTCTTGCCCTGGCGACGGTTCGCTTCCTCGTAGTAGCCCTTGAACTGCTTCTCGAGCACACCGTAGATGCGCGCGCACTTCTGCTTCTCGCGCATCTGCAGCAGGTACTCGCTGTCCTTGGTACGGCCACGACCGTGCTCACCCGGCGGGTAGGGGCGAATCTCGATCGGGCACTTCGGGCCCTCGCACTTGCTGCCCTTGAGGAACAGCTTCATCTTCTCGCGACGGCAGCGCTTGCAGTCCGCGCCGGTGTAACGCGCCATTGTTCTTTAACTCCTAGTCAGCTGCTGGTCAGACGCGGCGGCGCTTGGGGGGGCGGCAGCCGTTGTGCGGCACGGGGGTGACGTCCTGAATGGAGCCGACCTCCAGGCCGGTGGCCTGCAGCGAACGAATGGCGGTCTCACGACCGGAACCCGGGCCCTTGACGAAAACGTCGACCTTGCGCATGCCGTGCTCCTGGGCACGACGCGCGGCGGACTCGGCGGCCATCTGCGCGGCGAAGGGGGTCGACTTGCGCGAACCCTTGAAGCCGACGTGGCCCGCGGAGGCCCACGAGATCACGTTGCCGCTGGGGTCCGTGATCGAAACGATGGTGTTGTTGAACGTGCTCTTGATGTGGGCGTGCCCGTGAGCGACGTTCTTCTTTTCCTTGCGGCGCACCTTCTTGGCGCCCGCGCGGCTCTTGGGAGGCATCTGCTGGAAACTCCTGAGGTCGTCGGTCCGCTACGAATTGAGGACCGCGTGATCCGTCGTACGCGGACTACTTCTTGCCCGGCTTCTTCTTGCCGGCGATCGCGCGGCGCGGGCCCTTGCGGGTACGCGCGTTGGTGTGGGTGCGCTGACCGCGGACGGGAAGACCGCGACGGTGACGCAGACCTTCGTAGCAACCGATCTCGACCTTGCGGCGGATGTCGGCCTGAACTTCGCGGCGGAGGTCACCCTCGACGCGGTAGTTCGACTCGATCCAGTCGCGAAGCTTGATCAGGTCGTCCTCGGCGAGATCGCGGACGCGGGTGTCGGGGTTGACACCGGTGTTCTTCAGCGTGTCCAGCGCACGAGTGCGCCCGACGCCGAAGATGTAGGTCAGAGCGACCTCGACCCGCTTCTCACGGGGGAGGTCGACGCCGACGAGGCGTGCCATATGTGTGGCTCCTGGTTTAGTCGGAGGTCTGGCCCAGCACCGGTCCGGCACACCTTCTGGAGATGTCCTCGGTCCTCGGCCTCCGGCCGAGGGTGGCGTCCCGCACGAAACGGGGGTCGGGTGCTGCGGCTCTTACGGGGTGCGTCGCGCGTCGATCGCTCGTTGTGCGAGGGGGGTGTTGCTCAGCCCTGGCGCTGCTTGTGGCGCAGGTTCTCGCAGATCACCATGACCCGGCCGTGACGGCGGATCACCTTGCACTTGTCGCAGATCTTCTTGACGCTCGGCTTGACCTTCATGATTTCTCCGGTACGTGTGACGAAGGCGTGCGGGCACGCCGCCGTCGCCGAGTCGGTTATCGGTTTGCGTCCAAGCCCCGCACACCACGCTCGGCGTGGGCAGGGCCGGGGCTCGCCTACTTGTAGCGGTAGACGATCCGGCCGCGGGTCAGGTCGTAAGGGCTCAGCTCCACGACAACCCGGTCGTCCGGAAGAATACGGATGTAGTGCATCCGCATCTTCCCACTGATGTGCGCGAGGACTTTGTGCCCGTTCTGAAGCTCCACGCGAAACATGGCGTTGGGGAGCGACTCGATGACGGTGCCCTCGATTTCGATGGCCCCTTGCTTCTTGGGCATGTCCTCCGCGCTTCGTATCTCGGGATCAGCTACCGTTACCCGGCGCACATGACGAAGCTCAAATTTTTGGCGCCCAGATGACGGGCGCGCCAAACCTGGCTACATGTGAGCCGACGAGTCAGTCTAAGGCACTCGGCCAGTGAAAGCGAAACCGGGCCCGGAACCGCAGGTTCCGTTCCCGCCGGGCCCGTCGGTCTACCTCAGGAAGTAGACCAGCGCCCACACCAGCACGCCGAGTGACATCACGACCAACCAGACCTTGTTCAACGTCGCGTTGGAAACCCGCGGACGCCGCTCCTCCGCCGGGCCGTAGGCACCGGCTCGTGGAGGCGCGTCGACGATCGGTCGGTACTCCGGCGGCGGCGTCGCACCCGCCGCGTCGTCTCGATCCTCACGGCCCGGCAGATTCGCCGAGACCGCGTCGAGCTCCCCCACCGTACCGGCTCGGCGGACCGCGTCCAGGCGCGCCCGGTATTCGGACAGCGCCAGCCGACCCGACGCGAGGTGCTCACGCAGCTCGGCGGTCACGCGTTCGCGGTCCGTGGGAGTCGCGGGAGCGTTCGGATCTCGGTCCATGAGACGAGGGTAGCCCGGTCACGGCGAGGAGCGCCCGTGGCGCCAGTAGACCATCTGGATCGAACCCAGCACGGCCGCGGCGGGACCGTAGACCCACACCGGCCAGAAGTACACGACCCCGGTACCGGCCACCGCGACCAGCAGCCAGATCACCACGTTCAACGCGGTGACCGCGTTCAGCGTGGTCCACGCCGCGCGCAGGGCCCGCGCGCCGGCGGCCCACCCGTCGCGCTCCCCGTGCGCCGGAACCACCTCCTGGCGCACCTGCGGCCGGACCGGCGGCGGCGCGGGCCGGGGCGCTGGCCAGGACGCGACCGGCGGCGGCTCCGGCGCGACCGGCCGCGCCAGGGTCGCCCGGGTACGGGCCACCTCGTAGGCCATCCGCGCGCGGATCACCTCGACATCCGCCTCCAGGTGTTCCGGCGGCGGCAGATCGGCGATCAGCCGAGCCAGCTCCCCCAGCGTGACCGCCTCGTAGGCGGCCCCCATGCGTTCGTTGAACTCTGCGAGCGTCAACCGTCCGACGGCGTGGTGATCGCGCAGCAGCGTCACCGCCGCCTCACGGTCCACGTCGGATGCCCGCATGGTCGGAGTCCTCACCATGTCATCGACACTAGGCAGGGCGCGAAGAGTCGTACATGGTGCCAGCCCCACCATCGAGGGGGGTCTGGCATCAGGGCAGCGTCAGTACCACGGGCCCGTTCTCGGTGATCGCGATCGAGTGCTCCCAGTGCGCCGCGTAGCCGCCCGCGGTGGTCTTGACCGTCCACTCGTCGGCCAGCGTGTACGTGTCCGGCTTGCCCAGGGTGACCATCGGCTCGATCGCCAGGCACACCCCGACCTCCAGGCGCGGCCCGCGCCCGCCGGGGCCGTAGTTGAGCACGTGCGGGTCCTGGTGCATCTCGGTGCCGATGCCGTGGCCGCCGTAGTCCTCGACGATGCCGTATTTGGCGCCGCCCGGCAGCGGGTTGGCCCGGATCGACTTCTCCACCGCGTGGCTGATGTCGGTCAGCCGACCGCCGGCCACCGCGGCCTCGATGCCCGCCCACATCGACTGCTCGCACACCCGGCTCAGTTCGAGCACCTCGGGCCGCACCGTGCCGATCGGCACGGTGATCGCCGAGTCGCCGTGCCAGCCGTCCAGGATCGCCCCGCAGTCGATCGAGATGATGTCTCCGTCGTGCAACGGCGTCTCGTCCGGAATCCCGTGCACCACCACGTCGTTGACCGACGCGCAGATCGACGCGGGGAAGCCGTGGTAGCCCTTGAACGAGGGGATCGCGCCCGCGGCGCGGATCGAGCGTTCGGCGATCGCGTCCAGGTCGGCCGTCGTCACGCCCGGCTTCGCCGCTTCGCGCAGCGCCTCCAGGGTGTGTGCCACGACGGCCCCGGCGCGACGCATCTTCTCGATCTGCTCGGGCGTCTTGCGTTCGATTCGCATCTGCCGCTTCCTGAACACCGGCATGGCCGTCCTCATTCGTATTCGTGTGTCGCCGAGGTTGTGTGTCGGCGCGAAAGCACGATGGGCGATCCGGGGTTTCCCCGGATCGCCCATGTGTGATGTCTGTCGCGGCCGACGCCGATCAGGCGCGGAACTCCCGAAGCGCGGCCATCGCGCGCTCGGTGACCTCCTTGACCGGACCGGTCGCCTGGATCGGCAGCAGGAGGTTGCGCTCGGAGTAATAGCCGACCAAGGGTTCGGTCTGCTCCTTGTACACGTCCAGACGGTGCCGAACGGTCTCCTCGCGGTCGTCGTCGCGCTGGTACAGCTCGCTCCCGCACTCGTCGCAGACCCCGGCGACCTTCGGCGGGTCGGTCAGGATGTGGCAGACGTGCCCGTTGGCGCGGCACTGCCGACGGCCGGAGATCCGCTGGATGATCTCCGAGTCGTCGACCTTGAGTTCGAGCACGACGTCGAGTTCGGTGTCGTTCTCGGCGAGGATCTCGTCGAGCACCTTGGCCTGGGCCGTGTTGCGCGGGAACCCGTCGAGCAGGAAACCGGCGGCGACGTCCGGCTGCGCCAGGCGCTCCCGGACCATGCCTATGGTCACCTCGTCGGGTACCAGGTTGCCCGCGTCCATGTAGGTCTTCGCCTCGCGGCCGAGCGGGGTGCCCTGACTCACGTTGGCGCGGAAGATGTCACCGGTCGAGACGGCGGGAATCGACAGGTTGGCGGCGATGTACTGGGCCTGGGTTCCCTTACCCGCGCCGGGAGGCCCCACGAGAACGATACGCATTTAGCGGAGGAAGCCTTCGTAGTTGCGCTGCTGGAGCTGACTCTCGATCTGCTTCACGGTTTCCAGACCCACTCCCACGATGATCAGGATGCTCGTGCCGCCGAACGGGAAGTTCTGGTTGGCGTTGAAGAGCACGAGCGCGATGCTGGGTACCAACGCGATCATGCCCAGGTACAACGATCCGGGCCACGTGATCCTGGTGAGGATGTAGTTCAGGTATTCCGCGGTCGGTCTGCCGGCGCGGATCCCCGGAATGAAGCCACCATACTTCTTCATGTTGTCGGCAACTTCTTCGGGGTTGAACGTGATGGCCACGTAGAAGAACGCGAAGAAGACGATCAGCAGGAAGTACGTGATCATGTACAGCGGATGGTCGCCCTTGACGAAGTGGCGTTCGATCCACACCGCCCAGTCCGATTTCCCACCGCTGAACTGAGCGATGAGGGCCGGGATGTACAGCAGCGACGAGGCGAAGATGACGGGGATGATGCCCGCCTGGTTCACCTTGAGCGGGATGTAGGTCGAGGTCCCGCCGTAGGCGCGACGCCCGATCATGCGCTTGGCGTACTGCACCGGGATCCGGCGCTGCGCCTGTTCCACGAAGACCACCAGGCCGACCATCACGAGGCCGATGGCGATGACGGTGAAGAACGGTACCCAGCCGCCGCCGATGGTGCCCTGCTCCTTGATCGTCCACAGCGCGGCCGGGAAGCCGGCGGCGACCGAGACGAACATCAGGATGGACATGCCGTTGCCGATGCCGCGGTCGGTGATCAGCTCACCGAGCCACATGATCGTCGAGGTGCCGGCGGTCATCACGGCGACCATGACGATCACTCGGAAGAGCGAGTCGTCCGGAACGATGCCCTGCGGGTCGCAGGTGGCGCTGCGGGCGCTGGAGAAGAGCGCGCCGCTGCGTGCGGTGGCGATCAGCGCGGTGGACTGCAGGATCGACAAAGCGATGGTCAGGTACCGGGTGTACTGGGTGATCTTCGCGGTGCCGGACTGCCCCTCCTTCTTGAGGGCCTCCAACCGCGGGATCACCACGGTGAGGAGCTGCAGGATGATGCTCGCCGTGATGTACGGCATGATCCCCAGCGCGAAGATCGTGAGTTGCAGCAGCGCGCCGCCGCTGAACATGTTCACGAGGCCGAACAGGCTGTTCCGGTTGGAGTCCTCTACGCAAGAGCGCACCATCTCGAACGAGACGCCCGGTACCGGGATATGCGACCCGATCCGGAAGAGGACGATGATCGCCAACGTGAACAGCAGCTTCTTGCGCAGGTCGGGCGTGCGGAACGCCCTGGCGAACGCGGTGAGCACACTGCCTCCTGCGCCTCGCCCGTCTTAGGGGCGAGTCGATCGAGTCGTCGGTCCGGTAGGACCACTGGTCAGGTCCCACACAGGAACCTCACGGACAATAACAGCGCCGACGGCCCGGAAGTATCGCCCCGGCCCGACGTTCCTGCGACATGACACAACACACGGTAAAAACACAGCAAGTCATGTGTGGGGGTGGAGCAATGAACCTGCCCCCACGTCACAGCAAACCACAGGGGCGCCACCACCTTACCGGCGTGACACCCCTGCGCTATAGCCTCCAACGACGTCAAGGCCCGTTCGGTACCGATCCGAACGGGCCATGACGATCACACCTTGTCCCGCGTTCGGATCAGACCGACAGTTCGTCGGTCGAACCGCCCGCGGCGGCGATCTTGGTCTTCGCCGAGCCGGAGAAGGCGTGCACCTTCACCTGGACGGCAACCGAGATCTCGCCGGTGCCCAGGATCTTGACGGGCAGGTTCTTGCGAACCGCGCCCTTCTCGATCAGACCCTCGACGGTGACTTCGCCACCGTTGGGGTACAGGGCCTCGATCTTGTCCAGGTTCACGACCTGGAACTCGACCCGGAACGGGTTCTTGAAGCCCTTGAGCTTGGGCAGCCGCATGTGCAGCGGCATCTGCCCACCCTCGAAGCGGGCCGGCACCTGGTAACGAGCCTTGGTGCCCTTGGTGCCACGACCGGCGGTCTTACCCTTGGAGCCCTCGCCACGACCCACGCGGGTCTTGGCGGTCTTGGCGCCCGGGGCGGGCCGCAGGTGGTGCACCTTCAGCGGGTTGTCAGCACCCATGTCAGTCGACCTCCTCGACGGTGACGAGGTGCGACACCGTCGCGATCATGCCGCGGATCTCCGGGCGGTCTTCCTTGACGACCACGTCGTGGACGCGCTTGAGACCGAGCGAACGGAGAGTGTCCCGCTGGTTCTGCCTGCCACCGATCTTGGATCGGGTCTGCGTGACCTTGAGACGTGCCATTACGCACCAACCCCCGCGCGGGCCCGCAGGAGCGCGGCCGGGGCCACGTCCTCCAGAGGCAGGCCACGACGAGCCGCGATCTCCTCGGGGCGAACGAGCCCCTGGAGCGCCGCGACGGTCGCGTGCACGATGTTGATCGGGTTCGACGAACCGAGCGACTTGCTCAGCACGTCGTGGATGCCGGCGCACTCGAGCACGGCGCGCACGGGGCCACCGGCGATGACACCGGTACCCGGCGAGGCCGGCTTCAGGAGCACGACGCCGGCAGCCTTCTCACCCTGGATCGGGTGCGGAATGGTGCCCTGGATACGGGGGACCTTGAAGAAGTGCTTCTTGGCCTCTTCAACACCCTTGGCGATCGCGGCCGGCACCTCCTTGGCCTTGCCGTAACCGACACCTACGGTGCCATCGCCATCGCCAACCACGACCAGCGCGGTGAAGCTGAAGCGACGACCACCCTTCACGACCTTGGCGACGCGATTGATCGCGACGACGCGCTCGACGTAAGCGGTCTTCTCGGCGGCTGCGCCACCATCACGTCGATCCCGCCGGTCCCGCCGCTCGCCGCCGCCGGCGCCGCCACCGCGGCGCTGGGGTCCAGCCATCAGAATGTCCTCACATCTGTCGTTCGAAGCTTGTCCCGGAGCGGGCTCAGAAGGTCAGCCCGTTACCGCGTGCGGCATCCGCGAGGGCGGCGATACGACCGTGGTACTTGTTACCACCGCGGTCGAACACAACGGCCTCTACACCGGCAGCCTTCGCGCGCTCGGCGACCAATTCGCCGACCTTGCGAGCCTGAGCGGTCTTGTCGCCCTCACCACCACGGATGGACGGGTCCATCGTGGAGGCCGAAGCGAGAGTGTGGCCGGCGATGTCGTCGATAACCTGCGCCACCATGTGACGGGTGGAGCGGCTCACGACGAGACGGGGCCGCAGCGGGGTGCCGGAAACCTTCTTCCGCACCCGGATGTGCCGGCGCTTGCGTGCGACAGACTTCTTCGCAACGCCCTTGCCGGTCTTCACGCCGACAGCCATGCCTACTTACCAGCCTTTCCGACCTTGCGGCGGATGACCTCGCCGGCGTACTTGACGCCCTTGGCCTTGTACGGGTCGGGCTTCCGCAGCTTGCGGATGTTCGCGGCGATTTCACCGACCTTCTGCTTGTCGATGCCTTCGACCGAGAAACGGGTCGGGGCCTCGACCACGAAGGTGATGCCCTCCGGGGCCTCGACGACGACGGGGTGGCTGAATCCGAGCGCGAACTCCAGCGAGGAGCCCTTCGCCTGGACTCGGTAACCGACACCGCTGATCTCGAGCTTCTTGATGTATCCCTGGGTCACACCAGTGATCATGTTCGCCACCAGCGTCCGGGACAGCCCGTGCAGGGCCTTCGAGCGACGCTCGTCGTCGGGACGGGTCACCGCGAGGGTGCCGTCATCCGACTTTGCGATCTCGATCGGGGCGGCGATGGTGTGCGACAGGGAACCCTTGGGGCCCTTCACGACAACCTCGCGGCCATTGATGGTGACGTCCACACCGGTGGGAACCGGGATGGGGAGACGTCCGATGCGCGACATTGCTCTCCTTCCCTTCCCTTACCAGACGAAGGCGAGGACTTCCCCGCCCACGCCCTTCTTGGCCGCCTGCTTGTCGGTGAGGAGACCGGTCGACGTCGAGATAATCGCGACGCCGAGGCCACCGAGCACCTTCGGCAGGTTCGTGGACTTTGCGTACACCCGCAGACCGGGCTTCGACACACGGCGGACGCCGGCGATCGAGCGCTCGCGGTTCGGGCCGTACTTGAGGACGACGGTGAGCTTCTTGCCCACCTCCGCGTCCTCGACGCGCCAGCCCTGGATGTAACCCTCCTGCTGGAGGATCTCCGCGATGTGCGACTTGATCTTGCTGAACGGCATCACGACATCGTCGTGATATGCCGAGTTGGCGTTCCGCAGACGGGTCAGCATGTCTGCGATGGGGTCGGTCATGGTCATGACGGCCTCAAGGCCTTTCTCGCCGTGGTTTCCCGGCGTGCGATCCCTCGCTCCGCCGCCCTCCCGAGGGAGAGCGGCGGAGCGACGACTGCGGTGCGGGACCTACGACGTCGTTACTGTTCTCGCCCGTCCCCGCGGGACGGGCGATGTGCCGGGTCGCGTCGGCCGTCGAAACGGCCGCCGCGAACTACCAGCTGCTCTTGGTGACGCCCGGCAGCTCGCCGGCGTGCGCCATCGTGCGCAGGCACACGCGGCACAGGCCGAACTTGCGGTACACCGAGTGAGGGCGGCCACAGCGCTGGCAGCGCGTGTAGCCACGAACCTCGAACTTCGGCTTGCGGGCGGCCTTTGCGATCAGGGCCTTCTTCGCCACGTCTCAGTCTCCTTGTTGCGTTCCTCAGTCGGCGAGCCGACTGCTCACGCTTCCTTGAACGGGAAGCCGAGGAGACGCAGCAGAGCGCGGCCCTCGTCGTCGTTCTTGGCGCTGGTCACCACAGTGATGTCCATGCCGCGAACGCGGTCGATCTTGTCCTGGTCGATCTCGTGGAACATCGACTGCTCCGTGAGACCGAAGGTGTAGTTGCCGCGGCCGTCGAACTGCTTCGGCGAGAGCCCGCGGAAGTCGCGGATACGCGGCAGAGCGATCGACAGCAGACGGTCGAGGAACTCCCACATCCGGTCGCCGCGCAGTGTAACGTGCGCGCCGATCGGCTGACCCTCACGCAGCTTGAACTGCGCGATGGACTTGCGGGCCTTCGTGACCTGGGGCTTCTGGCCGGTGATGGCCATCAGGTCCTTGATCGCGCCGTCGATCAGCTTCGAGTCGCGGGCGGCGTCGCCCACACCCATGTTGACCACGATCTTGGTGACGCCCGGAACCTGCATGACGTTCTCGAACGAGAACTCCTCACGCAGCTTGCCGAGGATCTCCTCGCGGTAACGCTGCTTCAGACGCGGCAGTTCGCGCGCCTCAGTGGTGACCGTCATCAGATGTCCTCACCGGTCCGCTTGGCGTACCGGATCTTGTTGCCCTCGTCATCGAACCGGAAGCCGGTCCGCGTCGGGACCTTCTTACCGTCCTTCTCCACGACCAGCATCACGTTGCTGACGTGGATGGAGGCTTCCTGGGTGATGATGCCACCGGTCTTGGCACCCTTGGCGGACTGACCCACCTTGGTGTGCTTCTTGATCCGGTTGACGCCCTCGACCAGGACGCGCTCCTTCGGCGGGTAGGCCGCGATGACCTTGCCCTGCTTGCCCTTGTCCTTGCCCGTGATGACCTGTACCAGGTCACCCTTCTTGATCTTCATCGCCTTCGCCATTGGTTAGAGCACCTCCGGCGCGAGCGAGATGATCTTCATGAACTTCTTCTCACGAAGCTCACGGCCGACCGGGCCGAAAATACGGGTGCCTCGGGGTTCGCCATCGTTCTTCAGGACAACGGCGGCGTTCTCGTCAAAGCGGATGTAGGAGCCGTCGACACGCCGGCGCTCCTTCACGGTCCGCACGATGACCGCCTTGATGACGTCACCCTTCTTCACGTTGCCACCGGGGATCGCGTCCTTGACGGTGGCAACGATGACGTCCCCGATGCCCGCGTAGCGCCGGCCGGAGCCACCGAGCACACGGATGCAGAGAATCTCCTTCGCACCCGTGTTGTCGGCGACTCGCAGTCGCGACTCCTGCTGGATCACGTCTAACTCCTGATCGTCACGTCGCGGTCACGACCCACGGTTGGTGGGGCGACCGGCGCTCGCTACTTGGCCTTTTCGAGGATCTCGACGATGCGCCAACGCTTGCTGGCGGACAGCGGCCGAGTCTCCATGAGGACGACACGGTCACCGACGCCACAGGCGTTCTGCTCGTCGTGAGCCTTCAGCTTGTTCGTGCGGCGGATGACCTTGCCGTACATCGGGTGCTTCACGCGGTCCTCGACGGCGACAACGACGGTCTTGTCCATCTTGTCGCTGACGACGAGGCCCTCACGGGTCTTGCGGAAACCCCGGGTTGCTTCAGTCATCTCAGTCTTCTCGCTCACGCCGCGCCTCCGGTCTCCTGCACGTCGATGCCCAGCTCGCGCTCGCGCATCAGCGTGTAGATCCGGGCGATGTCCTTACGGACAGCCTTGAGCCGCCCGTGGTTTTCGAGCTGCCCGGTCGCCGCCTGGAAACGGAGGTTGAACAGCTCCTCCTTGGCTTCGCGGAGCTTGGCGACGATTTCCTCGTCACCGAGTTCGCGGAGCTCGGACGCCTTGGTAACGGCCGCCATCACGCCTCACCAGCCTCGCGCCGGACGATCCGGCACTTCATCGGCAGCTTGTGCACGGCGCGGGTAAGCGCCTCACGAGCCACCTTCTCGTTCGGGTACGACAGTTCGAACATCACCCGACCGGGCTTGACGTTCGCGACCCACCACTCGGGCGAGCCCTTACCGGAACCCATGCGGGTCTCGGCAGGCTTCTTGGTCAGCGGACGGTCGGGGTAGATGTTGATCCACACCTTGCCACCACGGCGAATGTGCCGGGTGATGGCAATACGAGCGGACTCGATCTGACGGTTGGTCACGTACGCCTGGCCGAGGGCCTGGATGCCGTACTCGCCGAACGCCAGTTCCGTACCGCCCTTGGCGCGGCCACCGCGCTTGGGGTGGTGCTGCTTGCGGTGCTTGACCCTGCGGGGGATCAGCATCGGGGTCAGGCCTCCGATCCGGATTCGGGCGCCGAGTTCACAGCCTCGGCCGCCGGCGCGGAGCCGGTGTCCGAGGAACCGGTGGCCTGCGCGTCGTTCTGCTGCGGACGTCCGCCGCGGCCACCACGGCCGCCGCGCTCGCCGCCACGACCGCCGCCGCCACCCTCGCCACGACGGGGACGCTCGGGAGCGCCACCACGGGCGGGACGGTTGCTGGCGCGAGCCGCGGCGTTCTCGGCGCGAACCTCGGCGATGTTCTTGACGTCGCCCTTGTAGATCCACACCTTCACACCGATGCGACCGAACGTCGTACGGGCCTCGAAGAAGCCGTAGTCGACGTTGGCGCGCAGCGTGTGCAGCGGCACGCGACCCTCACGGTAGAACTCCGAGCGGGACATTTCGGCCCCACCCAGACGACCACCGCACTGGATCTTGATGCCCTTGGCCCCGGCCTTCATGGAGCTCTGCATCGCCTTGCGCATCGCGCGGCGGAAGGACACGCGGCTCGAGAGCTGCTCGGCCACACCCTGCGCCACAAGCTGAGCGTCGACCTCGGGGTTCTTGACCTCGAGGATGTTCAGCTGAACCTGCTTGCCGGTGAGCTTCTCGAGCTCACCGCGGATGCGGTCGGCCTCCGCACCACGACGGCCGATGACGATGCCCGGCCGGGCGGTGTGGATGTCGACGCGGACGCGCTCACGGGTGCGCTCGATCTCTACCTTCGAGATCCCGGCGCGCTCCATGCCCTTCGTCATCATCTGACGAATCTTGACGTCCTCGCCGACGTAGTCCTTGTACAGCTTGTCGGCGTACCACCGGGACTTGAAGTCCGTGGTGATGCCGAGACGGAACCCGTGCGGGTTAACCTTCTGGCCCACTAGCGGGTCCTCTCCTTCTCGGCGACAACCACGGTGATGTGGCTGGTGCGCTTGCGGATGCGGTACGCCCGGCCCTGTGCCCGCGGACGGAAACGCTTGAGGGTCGGACCCTCGTCCACGTAGGCGGCGGACACGTACAGGATGTTCGTGTCCAGGTTGTGGTTGTGACCGGCGTTGGCAATGGCGCTGTCCAGCACCTTGCCGACCGGCTCACTCGCGGCCTGCGGAGCGAATCGCAGGACCGCCTGGGCCTCCGCGGCGTTCATGCCACGGATGAGGTCCACCACACGGCGGGCCTTCATGGGCGTGACGCGGATGTACCGCGCCTGAGCCCTGGCTTCCATCGACGTCCCCTTGCTCATCTCGATATCCATGCGATTCGCCGCGTCAGCGACGACGCGACTTCCGGTCGTCCTTCTCGTGACCGCGGAAGGTCCGAGTCGGCGCGAACTCGCCGAGCTTGTGGCCGACCATCGACTCGGTCACGAACACCGGGACGTGCTTACGGCCGTCGTGCACCGCGATCGTGTGGCCCAGCATCGCCGGGACGATCATCGAGCGGCGGGACCAGGTCTTGATGACGTTCTTGGTTCCCTTGTCGTTCTGTACGTCCACCTTCTTGATCAGGTGGCCGTCGACGAAGGGTCCCTTCTTGAGACTGCGCGGCATCGAGACTGCTCCTAGCGCTTCTTGTTCGTCTTGCGGCGGCGGATGATGAGCTTGTCGCTGGCCTTCTTCGGCCGGCGAGTACGACCCTCGGGCTTACCCCAGGGGCTCACCGGGTGGCGACCACCGGAGGTCTTACCCTCACCACCACCGTGCGGGTGGTCGATGGGGTTCATCGCCACACCGCGGACGGTCGGGCGCTTGCCCTTCCAGCGCATGCGACCGGCCTTGCCCCAGTTGATGTTCGACTGCTCGGCATTGCCGATCTCGCCGACCGTCGCCCGGCAGCGCACGTCCACCAGGCGAATCTCGCCCGAGGGCATGCGGAGGGTCGCGTGAGCGCCCTCCTTCGCCAGCAGCTGCACGCTGACACCCGCGGAACGGGCGATCTTCGCGCCGCCACCGGGCCGAAGCTCGATGGCGTGGATGACCGTACCGACCGGGATGTTCCGGAGCGGCATGTTGTTGCCCGGCTTGATGTCGGCGCCCGGACCGTTTTCGATCCGGTCGCCCTGCTTCAGCTTGTTCGGGCACAGGATGTAGCGCTTCTCGCCGTCCGCGTAGTGCAGAAGAGCGATGCGCGCGGTGCGGTTCGGGTCGTACTCGATGTGAGCGACCTTCGCCGGAACGCCGTCCTTGTCGTTGCGCCGGAAGTCGATCAGTCGGTACGCGCGCTTGTGGCCGCCACCCTGGTGGCGAGCAGTCACACGGCCGTGGTTGTTACGACCACCCTTGCTGTGCAGAGGGCGGACCAGCGACTTCTCCGGCTCGGACCGCGTGATCTCGACGAAGTCGGCGACGCTGGCGCCACGACGGCCCGGCGTCGTCGGCTTGTACTTGCGGATGCCCATGGCTTCTCTTAGTCCTCGTCCGTATCAGCGGCCGTCAGCCGACGGGTCCACCGAAGATGTCGATCCGCTCGCCCTCTGCAAGGGTGACGATCGCGCGCTTCGTGTCCTTGCGCTTGCCGAAACCGGTCTTGGTGCGCTTGCGCTTACCGACGCGGTTGATCGTGTTGACGCTCTCGACCTTGACCCCGAAGACCGCGATGACGGCCTGCTTGATCTGGGTCTTGTTGGCGTCGGGGTGCACGATGAACGTGTACTTGTTCTCGTCGATGAGCCCGTAGCTCTTCTCCGAGATCACCGGCTTCAGCAGCACATCGCGCGGGTCGGTGTAGGTCTTGCTGGTGACCTTCGTCGTGCTCTCGACGGTGTCGGTGCTCACGCGTGGCTCCCTTCGAGCTCGTCGGAGCTCGCGACCGCCGAGGCGGCCTGGGCCGGTCCGGCGATGAAGCGCTCCAGAGCGGCCTTCGTGAAGACCACGTCGTCGGAGACGAGCACGTCGTAGGTGTTCAGCTGCCCGACCTCGAGCAAGTGCACCTGCGGAAGGTTGCGGGCGCTCAGCCAGGCAGTGGTGTCGGACTTCTCGACGACCAGGAGCACGTTCTTGCGCTCACTGATCTTGCCGAGCAGCGTCTTCGCCGCCTTGACCGACGGCTTGTCGCCCTCGACCAGCGCGGAAACGCAGTGGATGCGCTCGTGACGCGCCCGGTCGGAGAGGGCACCGCGCAGGGCGGACGCCTTCATCTTCTTCGGGGTCCGCTGCTCGTAGTCGCGCGGCACGGGACCGTGCACGACGCCACCACCGGCGAACTGCGGCGCGCGGGTCGAGCCCTGACGGGCGCGACCGGTGCCCTTCTGGCGGTACGGCTTGCGCCCACCGCCGCGGACCTCGCCACGAGTCTTGGTCTTGTGCGTGCCCTGACGAGCCGCGGCGAGCTGGGCCACGACGACCTGGTGGATCGTCGGGATGCTCACCTGGACGTCGAAGATCCCCTCGGGGAGATCGATCGTCCCGGACTTCTCGCCGGCGGGCGAAAGAACGTCAATGCTGGTCATGAAATTCACACACCCTTCGCAGCAGTGCGCACCAGCACCAGGCCGCCGTTGGGGCCGGGGACCGCGCCCTTGATCAGGAGCAGGCCCTTCTCGGCGTCTACGGCGTGCACGGTCAGGTTCTGGGTGGAGACGCGCTCGTTACCCATGCGGCCTGCCATGCGCACGCCCTTGAACACACGACCCGGGGTGGCGCAGCCACCGATCGAGCCGGGCGAGCGGTGCTTGCGCTGCGTACCGTGCGAGCTGCCGAGACCCTTGAAGCCGTGTCGCTTCATGACACCGGCCGTGCCCTTGCCCTTCGAGGTGCCCATGACGTCGACCTTCTGGCCGGCCTCGAACACCTCGGCGGTGATCTCCTGCGCCAGCGTGTACTCGCCGGCGTCGGAGGTACGGAGCTCGACCAGGTGGCGACGCGGGGTCACCCCGGCCTTGGCGAAGTGGCCGGCGAGCGGCTTGTTCACCTTGCGCGGGTCGATCGCGCCGAACGCGATCTGGACGGCGGAGTAGCCGTCGACCTCGGCGTTGCGGACCTGGGTCACGACGCAGGGCCCGGCTTCGACCACAGTCACTGGAACGACGCGGTTGTTCTCGTCCCAGACCTGGGTCATGCCGAGCTTCTTGCCCAGAATGCCCTTCATCTGCTTCGTCATCGTCGGTGCGTCCTCAGAGCTTGATCTCGATGTCGACGCCGGCCGGCAGGTCGAGACGCATAAGCGAGTCGACCGTCTTCGGCGTGGGGTCGAGGATGTCGATGAGCCGCTTGTGAGTGCGCATCTCGAAGTGCTCGCGCGAGTCCTTGTACTTGTGCGGCGAGCGGATGACGCAGTACACGTTCTTCTCGGTCGGCAGCGGCACCGGTCCCGCAACCTGCGCACCAGTACGCGTCACCGTCTCGACGATCTTCTTCGCCGAACTGTCGATGACCTCGTGGTCGTAGGCCTTGAGCCTGATGCGGATCTTCTGTCCCGCCATGGCTGCTTCGAATTCCTTCTCTCGTACCGCTGCGGATCACCCCCGCTGACACGGGGAGAAGACTTGGGCTGAAAACCCCTTGGGGTTTCCCTTCCCCGCCGACCCCCGCGGTCGGGCGTGTCGCTCTGTTGCTCACAAGCGCCCCTTGGAAACCCTTACGGGCGGCCTGGGGGCCTGGGCAACGTACTCTCGGCGTCACCTTCGCTGCGGCAAGCGAAAGGACGGCACGAGGTCGCTAAGCGACGACGCCGGCTGCATGGGTGGCAGGACAGAAGTCCACCGATTGTTCGGAGCCAACGGGGCCGGCGCCACGGCTCTGTCTGTTCGACAGGCACGGCGCAGCCCGTTGTCTATCCGAGCAACTTGGCTAGTATGCCCCACGAATGGCGGGCTTGGCCAATCGAGCGACTCCCCCAGGTTTGAGAGAGCCCCCGAGCAATGGATATCCGGTCCCACCTAGGGGGTGGAATCGATCCGGACAAAGCCCCGCCCGCCGACCCAGGTGGACCGGCGGGCGGGATTTCATCACTTCTTGATCTTGACGACCTGGCCGGCGCCCACGGTGCGGCCACCCTCGCGGATGGCGAAACGCAGACCCTCTTCCATGGCGATCGGCTGGATCAGCGCGACGTCCATGCCGGTGTTGTCACCCGGCATGACCATCTCGGTGCCCTCGGGGAGGGTCACCACGCCGGTCACGTCCGTCGTACGGAAGTAGAACTGCGGCCGGTAGTTGTTGAAGAAGGGGGTGTGACGGCCACCCTCGTCCTTCGACAGGATGTAGACCTGAGCCTCGAAGTCGGTGTGCGGCGTGACCGAACCCGGCTTGATGATGACCTGGCCGCGCTCGACGTCCTCGCGCTTGATGCCGCGCAGGAGCAGACCGACGTTCTCGCCCGCCTGACCCTCGTCGAGCAGCTTGCGGAACATCTCGATGCCGGTGACCGTCGTGGTGGTCTTGGTCTCCTTGATGCCGACGATGTCGACAGTCTCGTTGACCTTGACGATGCCACGCTCGATGCGGCCGGTGACGACGGTGCCACGACCGGTGATCGTGAAGACGTCCTCGACGGGCATCAGGAACGGCATGTCGGTGTCACGCGGCGGGGTCGGGATCGCCTCGTCGACGGCGGCCATGAGCTCGAGCAGCTTGCTGCCCCACTCCTTGTCGCCCTCGAGCGCCTTGAGCGCCGACACCCGCACGACCGGAAGGTCGTCGCCCGGGAACTCGTACTCGGAGAGGAGCTCGCGCACCTCGAGCTCGACGAGCTCCAGGATCTCCTCGTCGTCCACCATGTCGGCCTTGTTCAGCGCGACCACGATGTACGGAACGCCGACCTGGCGGGCCAGGAGCACGTGCTCCTTGGTCTGCGGCATCGGGCCGTCGGTGGCGGCGACCACGAGGATCGCGCCGTCCATCTGCGCGGCACCGGTGATCATGTTCTTGATGTAGTCGGCGTGCCCGGGGCAGTCGACGTGCGCGTAGTGACGGTTCTCCGTCTGGTACTCGACATGCGCGATCGAGATCGTGATACCGCGCTGCCGCTCCTCCGGCGCCTTGTCGATCTGGTCGAACGGCGTGAAGGGGTTCAGGTCCGGGTACGCGTCGTGCAGCACCTTGGTAATCGCCGCGGTCAGCGTCGTCTTACCGTGGTCGATGTGACCAATGGTGCCGATGTTGACGTGCGGCTTAGTCCGCTCGAACTTAGCCTTCGCCACTGGGGTCCTCCTGTGGACTGGTTCTTTACGCCGTACGACGTCGGGTATCGGGGGTGAGCCGGGGCGGGGGCACCGGAGTCCGGATACGGACCCCGGGTCCCCCTGGTATCGCTGCTGCCGCTGGGGCGGTGATTACTCGCCGCGCGACTTGGCGATGATCTCCTCGGCGACGTTCCTCGGAACCTCGGCGTAGGAGTCGAACTGCATGGAGTAGCTCGCGCGACCCGAGGTCTTGCTGCGGAGGTCGCCGACGTAGCCGAACATCTCCGACAGCGGGACCAAGGCCTTGACGACGCGCGCACCGAAGCGCTCGTCCATGGCCTGGATCTGGCCGCGACGCGAGTTGAGGTCGCCGATCACATCGCCCATGTAGTCCTCGGGCGTGGTGACCTCGACGGCCATCATCGGCTCGAGAAGAGCCGGGCTGGCCTGCCGGGCCGCTTCCTTGAACGCCTGCGAACCGGCGATCTTGAACGCGAGCTCGGACGAGTCGACCTCGTGGTAGCCACCGTCGATCAGCGTCAGACGCACGCCGACCATCGGGTAGCCGGCGAGAACGCCGTACTGCATGGCCTCCTGTGCACCCGCGTCCACCGAGGGGATGTACTCCCTGGGGATACGGCCACCGGTGACCTTGTTGACGAACTCGTACGCGTCACCCTCGAGCGGCTCGAGCGCGATCTGCACCTTGGCGAACTGACCGGTACCACCGGTCTGCTTCTTGTGCGTGTAGTCCACGCGCTCGACGACCTTGCGGATCGTCTCGCGGTAGGCCACCTGCGGCTTGCCGACGTTGGCCTCCACGCGGAACTCGCGCTTCATCCGGTCGACCAGCACCTCGAGGTGCAGCTCGCCCATGCCGCCGATGATCGTCTGGCCGGTCTCCTCGTCGGTGTGCACCTGGAACGAGGGGTCCTCGGCGGCGAGGGACTGGATGGCGACACCCAGCTTCTCCTGGTCGCCCTTGGACTTCGGCTCGATGGCCACCTGGATGACCGGGGCCGGGAACGTCATCGACTCCAGGATCACCGGGTTCGCCGGGTCGCAGAGCGTCTCACCGGTGGTGGTGTCCTTGAGACCCATCACGGCGATGATGTCGCCCGCGCCGACCGACGGGATCTCCTCACGCTTGTTCGCGTGCATCCGGTAGATCTTGCCGATGCGTTCCTTCTTGCCCTTGACCGAGTTCAGCACGGAGCTGCCGGCCTCGAGGACACCCGAGTAGACCCGGACGAAGGTGAGCTTGCCCAGGTGCGGGTCACGCATGATCTTGAAGGCGAGGCCCGCGAAAGGCTCGTCATCGCTCGGCTGGCGAACGATGACCTCTTCCTCCTTGTTCACCGCGTGGCCCTGGATGCCCTCGATGTCGAGCGGCGACGGCAGGTAACGGACGACCGCGTCGAGCAGGGGCTGAACGCCCTTGTTTTTGAACGCGGTACCGCAGAACACCGGAGTGAACGTCGGCTGGCCCTTGTTGTCACCCTTGGTCGAGGCGATGGTGGCGCGACGGATCGCGGCCATCAGCTGCTCCGTGGTGGGCTCTTCGCCCTCCAGGTACAGCTCCATCATCTCTTCGTCGTACTCGGCGATCGTCTCGAGCAGCTTGCCGCGGTACTCGGCGGCGGCCTCGGTGTGCGTGGCCGGGATGTCGACGACGTCGTACATCTCGCCCTTGGCCGCCTCGGCCGACCAGACCAGCGCCTTCATGGCGACCAGGTCGACAACGCCCTGGAAGTCCATCTCGGTGCCGATCGGAAGCTGCATGACCAGCGGAACCGCGCCCAGCCGCTCGTCGATCATGTCGACACAGCGGTGGAACTCGGCGCCGGTGCGGTCGAGCTTGTTCACGAAGCAGATACGCGGCACGCCGTACCGGTCGGCCTGACGCCAAACGGTCTCGGACTGCGGCTCCACGCCGGCGACACCGTCGAAGACGGTGACGGCGCCGTCGAGCACACGCAGCGAACGCTCCACCTCTACGGTGAAGTCGACGTGGCCCGGGGTGTCGATGATGTTGATCGTGTGATCGACGTCTTCGAGCGTCCAGTGACAGGTCGTCGCGGCAGACGTGATGGTGATGCCGCGCTCCTGCTCCTGTTCCATCCAGTCCATGGTGGCAGCGCCCTCATGAACCTCACCGATCTTGTAGTTGACCCCGGTGTAGAACAGGATCCGCTCGGTGGTGGTGGTCTTGCCCGCGTCGATGTGGGCCATGATGCCGATGTTTCGGACCTTGGCCAGATCAAGAGCAGTGGTAGCCATCGTGGCTTGTCTTCTCTCGGCTTCTCGTCGTTGCGGGTGGAACTACCAGCGGTAGTGCGCGAAGGCCTTGTTGGACTCGGCCATCTTGTGCGTGTCCTCGCGGCGCTTGACCGCGGCACCGAGACCGTTGCTCGCGTCCAGGAGCTCGTTCATCAGACGCTCGGTCATCGTCTTCTCGCGACGGGCGCGGGAGTAGCCGACGAGCCAGCGGAGAGCGAGGGTCGTGGAGCGGCCCGGACGGACCTCGACCGGCACCTGGTAGGTCGCGCCACCGACGCGGCGGCTGCGGACCTCGAGGGTCGGCTTCACGTTCTCGAGCGCGCGCTTGAGCGTGATGACCGGGTCGGTACCGGTCTTCTCGCGGCAGCCTTCGAGAGCGCCGTAGACGATCTTCTCGGCGACGGAGCGCTTGCCGCTCATCAGGACCTTGTTCACCAGCGAGGTGACCAGCGGCGAGTTGTAAACCGGGTCGATGATGACCGGTCGCTTGGGGGCAGGGCCCTTACGCGGCATTAGCTCTTCTCCTTCTTCGCGCCGTAGCGGCTGCGCGCCTGCTTGCGGTTCTTGACACCCTGGGTGTCGAGCGAACCACGAATGATCTTGTAGCGGACACCGGGGAGGTCCTTCACACGACCACCGCGAACGAGCACAATCGAGTGCTCCTGGAGGTTGTGACCCTCACCGGGGATGTAGGCCGTCACCTCGATGCCACTCGTGAGGCGCACACGCGCGACTTTGCGAAGCGCAGAGTTCGGCTTCTTCGGCGTCGTCGTGTAAACACGGGTGCACACGCCGCGACGCTGCGGGCTCCCCTTGAGCGCCGGAGTCTTGGCCTTGTCGACCTTGTCCTGGCGGCCCTTTCGGACCAGCTGCTGGATCGTGGGCACCGCGTCTCCGTCTTCTTCGTGCCGAGCGGTCTTTTTGAAGCGACTGCAATGTCTGAATCGGCCTGCATCCCGGTCGACGCCGGAGCCAACCGCAAGTCCGACCCCCGCGGTCGGGCGTGTCGCCCGGTCTTGGGAGTGTGCTTGCTGTGGAGGCTGCGGGTCGGTCCCTTACGCCCTCTCACGCACGCATCCCGTGGGGATTGCGGTGAGCGCAGGCACAAGAGCCCGGGGACACCCCAGGCACAAGGAGAGAGACTACCTACCACAGCAGCAGAGGTCAAAGCGAAAAGAAAGACCCCCGCCACGACATGGAATTCGGCGCTCTCACCTTGGCGGAGCACCGAATCGTTCAGGGCGGTACATCACCCTCCGAGCCCCACCGTACCCGGCATTGCGGCCGGAGGCGAACGAGCGCACGCGTGGTGGTCGCCCGGGCGGGACGCGGTGACTCAGCACACGGCGCGCAGCGCGCCGAACAGATGCAGGTGATCGGAATAGTCGTGGCCGTCCGAGTCCAGTACGACGATCACGATGACCAGCGCCAGCAGCGCCATCCCGATCCAGCCCAGCACCACGCCGGCGATCGCCATGCCCCGACCCTGCTGACCGGTGCGCTCGGTCTGGGCCAGGGCTATGTGCCCGAAGATCACCGCGAGCAGGCTGCCGATCCAATAGATCCAGACGATGCCCAGGATCATCGACGCGATGGCCAGGCCGTTGGTGCCCGGCTGAGGCAGGTATCCGCCGTAGCCGGGGTGTTGGTAGTAGCCGTAGGCGTACGGCTGCTGCTGCCCGTACGGCGGCGCCTGGCCGTACCCGTACGGCGGGGGCTGCTCCCCCGGACCGTAGCCCTGGCCGTGCGGCGGGGGCGGCTCGCCGTAGGGGCTCCACGCGGCGCCGGGGGGCTGATCTTCGTGGGGCTCGTATCGGGGCTCGTACTGGGGCCCGTCAGGGGTGCTCATGGGGTTCTCCCGGGGTGGGACGGCGCGTTGGCAGCATCGTCGCACCGATCGGCGCCGGCATGGAGGGCCTGCGGACAACCCGGGTCCGCGCACGCGACAGGGCCGCCACCCCGAAGGGTGACGGCCCTGTTCCCGGCTGTGGGCCGATCAGCCCTGGTAGCCGCCGAAGTCGTACTCCTCCAGCGGGACGGCCTGGCCGGAGCCCGAACCGAACGCGGAGTAGTCGGCCTCGTCGTACCCGGACATCGAGTACATCGCGGCCTTGGCCTCTTCGGTGGGCTCGACCCGGATGTTGCGGTAGCGGGGCATGCCCGTACCGGCCGGGATGAGCTTGCCGAGGATCACGTTCTCCTTCAGGCCGAGCAGCGGGTCCGACTTGGCGTGGATCGCCGCGTCGGTCAGCACTCGGGTGGTCTCCTGGAAGGAGGCCGCCGACAGCCACGACTCGGTGGCCAGCGACGCCTTCGTGATGCCCATGAGCTGCGGACGGCCCGAGGCCGGGTGCCCGCTCTCCGACATCACCCGTCGGTTCTCGGTCTCGAACCGGCCGCGCTCGACGAGCTCGCCCGGAAGCAGCTCGGCGTCGCCCGACTCGATGATCGTCACGCGGCGGAGCATCTGCCGAATGATGATCTCGATGTGCTTGTCGTGGATCGACACACCCTGCGAGCGGTAGACCTGCTGGACCTCCGCCACGAGGTGGATCTGCACCGCACGCTGGCCGAGGATGCGCAGCACGTCGTGCGGGTTGACCGCGCCGACGAGCATCTTCTGACCGACGTCGACGTGGTCGCCCTCGTCGACCAGCAGGCGCGAGCGCTTGCTGACCGCGTACGCCAGTTCCTCGGAACCGTCGTCCGGGACCACCACGACCTTGCGGGTCTTCTCGGTGTCCTCGATGCGCACCCGACCGGCCGCCTCGCTGATCGGGGCGACACCCTTGGGGGTGCGCGCCTCGAAGAGCTCGACGACACGCGGCAGACCCTGCGTGATGTCGTCACCCGCCACACCACCGGTGTGGAAGGTACGCATCGTGAGCTGGGTGCCGGGCTCACCGATCGACTGGGCGGCGATGATGCCGACCGCCTCGCCGATGTCCACGAGCTTGCCGGTCGCCAGCGAGCGGCCGTAGCACATGGCGCACGTACCGACCTTGGACTCGCAGGTCAGCACCGAACGCGTCTTCACCGACTCGACGCCTTCGGCGACGAGGTGGTTGATGATCACGTCACCGAGGTCGGCGTTGGCCGGGGCCAGCACCTTGCCGTCGACGACGACGTCCTCGGCCAGGTTGCGGGCGTACACGCTGGTCTCGACGTCGTCGTCCTTGCGGAGCACGCCGTCGGCACCGCGGGTGGCGATCGACAGGACCAGGCCGCGGTCGGTGCCGCAGTCCTCCTCGCGCACGATCACGTCCTGCGAGACGTCCACCAGACGACGGGTCAGGTAACCCGAGTCGGCGGTACGCAGCGCGGTGTCGGCCAGACCCTTACGGGCACCGTGCGTCGAGATGAAGTACTCGAGGACGGACAGACCCTCACGGAAGGACGCCTTGATGGGACGAGGGATCGTCTCGTTCTTGGCGTTCGACACCAGACCACGCATACCCGCGATCTGACGCATCTGCATCATGTTTCCGCGAGCACCCGAGTCGACCATCATGAAGATGGGGTTCGTCTTGGGGAAGTTCAGGTTCATCGCCTCGGCGACCTCGTTGGTCGCCTTGGTCCAGATCTGAATCTGCTCCTGCTGACGCTCGTCCTTGGTGATCAGGCCGCGCTCGTACTGCTTCTGGACCTTCTCGGCCTGGGCCTCGAAGCGCTCCAGGATCTCCTTCTTCGCCGGCGGCACGACGACGTCGGAGATCGAGACGGTGACACCGGAACGGGTGGCCCAGTGGAAGCCGGCCTCCTTCAGGTTGTCCAGCGTCGCCGCCACGACCACCTTCGGGTACCGCTCCGCCAGGTCGTTCACGATGATCGACAGCGTCTTCTTGCCGATCTCCTCGTCGACGAACGGGTAGTCCGCCGGCAGGAGCTCGTTGAACAGCGCGCGGCCGAGCGAGGTGTGCACGCGCAGCGGCGAACCGGGCTCCCAGCCCTCGGGCGCGACCCAGCCGCGCGACGGGACGGTGCCCGCCGGCAGTCGCAGCTCGATCTTCGCCTGCAGGTCGAGCTCACGGGCGTCGAACGCCATGATCGCCTCGGCCGTGGACGCGAACACGCGTCCGTCGCCCTTGGTGTTCTCCCGCTCGGAGGTCAGGAAGAACAGGCCCAGCACCATGTCCTGGGTCGGCATGGTGACGGGACGACCGTCGGCCGGCTTCAGGATGTTGTTGCTCGAGAGCATCAGGATGCGGGCCTCGGCCTGCGCCTCCGCGGACAGCGGCAGGTGCACGGCCATCTGGTCACCGTCGAAGTCCGCGTTGAACGCGGTGCACACGAGCGGGTGAATCTGGATGGCCTTGCCCTCGACGAGCTGCGGCTCGAACGCCTGGATGCCCAGACGGTGCAGCGTCGGTGCGCGGTTGAGCAGCACCGGGTGCTCGGCGATGACCTCTTCGAGCACGTCCCACACCACGGGGCGGGCGCGCTCGACCATGCGCTTGGCCGACTTGATGTTCTGCGCGTGGTTGAGGTCCACCAGGCGCTTCATCACGAACGGCTTGAACAGCTCGAGCGCCATGGCCTTCGGCAGACCGCACTGGTGCAGCTTGAGCTGCGGGCCGACGACGATGACCGAACGCGCGGAGTAGTCCACGCGCTTGCCGAGCAGGTTCTGGCGGAAACGACCCTGCTTGCCCTTGAGCATGTCGGACAGCGACTTGAGCGGCCGGTTGCCCGGGCCGGTCACCGGACGACCGCGGCGGCCGTTGTCGAACAGCGCGTCGACGGCCTCCTGGAGCATCCGCTTCTCGTTGTTCACGATGATCTCGGGGGCACCGAGGTCGAGCAGACGCTTCAACCGGTTGTTGCGGTTGATCACGCGGCGGTACAGGTCGTTCAGGTCGGAGGTCGCGAAGCGGCCACCGTCCAGCTGCACCATCGGACGCAGGTCCGGCGGGATCACCGGGACGCAGTCCAGGACCATGCCGTTGGGGCTGTTCCGGGTCTGCTGGAACGCGGAGACGACCTTGAGGCGCTTGAGCGCGCGGGTCTTCTTCTGGCCCTTGCCGGTGCGGATGATCTCGCGCAGCTTCTCGGCCTCGGCGTCGAGGTCGAACGACTCCAGTCGACGCTGGAGCGCCTGCGCGCCCATGCCGCCCATGAAGTACGTGCCGAACCGGTCCCGCATCTCGCGGAACAGGATCTCGTCGCCCTCGAGGTCTTGGACCTTGAGGTTCTTGAACCGGGTCCAGACGTCGTCGAGACGGTCGAGCTCGCGCTGGTTGCGGTCGCGGAGCTGCTTCATCTCGCGCTCGGCACCTTCGCGCACCTTGCGGCGGACGTCGGACTTGGCGCCCTCGGCCTCCAGCTCGGCGAGGTCGGTCTCGAGCTTCTTCTGGCGCTCTTCGACGCTGGCGTCGCGACGCTGCTCGATCTGCTGCCGCTCGACCGAGATCTTGGCGTCGAGGGACGGCAGGTCGCGCTGGCGACGCTCGTCGTCGACGTACGTGATCATGTACGCCGCGAAGTAGATGACCTTCTCGAGGTCCTTCGGGGCGAGGTCGAGCAGGTAGCCGAGGCGGCTGGGCACGCCCTTGAAGTACCAGATGTGCGTGACCGGCGCGGCGAGCTCGATGTGGCCCATGCGCTCACGACGCACCTTGGCGCGAGTGACCTCGACGCCGCAGCGCTCACAAATGATGCCCTTGAAGCGGACGCGCTTGTACTTGCCGCAGTAGCACTCCCAGTCCCGGGTCGGACCGAAGATCTTCTCGCAGAAGAGCCCGTCCTTTTCCGGCTTCAGGGTGCGGTAGTTGATGGTCTCGGGCTTCTTGACTTCACCGTGCGACCACTGGCGGATGTCGTCTGCGGTAGCGAGGCCGATACGCAGCTCGTCGAAGAAGTTGACGTCGAGCACTGTTTCGTCAATCCCTCTTTCGGGGTTTGGTCCCGGCGGTCACGGCGGGGGCTGTGCCGTGATCACCAGTGTGTGTCTTCATCAGGACTGGGGTCGAAATCCCGGGGCCGGCCTCACGGCCGGACCCGGGAGGGAGCCTCAGACCTCTTCGACGCTGCTCGGCTCACGCCGCGACAGGTCGATACCAAGCTCCTCCGCAGCGCGGAAGACGTCCTCGTCGGTGTCGCGCATCTCGATCGACATACCGTCGCTGGAGAGGACCTCCACGTTGAGGCAGAGCGACTGCATCTCCTTGATGAGCACCTTGAAGGACTCGGGGATGCCCGGCTCCGGGATGTTCTCGCCCTTGACGATCGCCTCGTACACCTTCACGCGGCCGAGGACGTCGTCGGACTTGATGGTCAGCAGCTCCTGGAGGGCGTAGGCGGCACCGTATGCCTCGAGTGCCCACACCTCCATCTCACCGAAGCGCTGGCCACCGAACTGGGCCTTACCACCCAGCGGCTGCTGGGTGATCATCGAGTAGGGACCGGTCGACCGGGCGTGCAGCTTGTCGTCGACCAGGTGGTGCAGCTTGAGGATGTACATGTACCCGACCGAGACCGGGTGCGGGAACGGCTCGCCGGAGCGGCCGTCGTACATCTTCGCCTTGCCGGTGCCGTCGATCAGACGGACGCCGTCGCGGGTCTTGTTGGTCGAGTCGAGGAGACCGGTGATCTCCTCCTCGCGCGCACCGTCGAAGACCGGGGTGGCGACGTTGGTGCCGGGGGCACCCTGGTCGGCCGCGATCGCCCGGAGGCGACCCTTCCAGTCCTCGTCGTCGCCCTCGACGCTCCAGCCGGTCTTGGCGATCCAGCCGAGGTGCGTCTCCAGGACCTGACCCGGGTTCATGCGGGACGGGACACCGAGCGGGTTGAGGATGATGTCGACCGGGGTGCCGTCCTCCAGGAACGGCATGTCCTCGACCGGCAGGATCTTCGAGATGACGCCCTTGTTGCCGTGGCGACCGGCGAGCTTGTCACCGTCGGTGATCTTGCGCTTCTGCGCGACGTAGACGCGCACGAGCTGGTTCACGCCCGGCGGCAGCTCGTCGCCGGCCTCGCGGTCGAACACGCGGACGCCGATGACCTTGCCCGACTCGCCGTGCGGGACCTTGAGCGAGGTGTCGCGCACCTCGCGCGCCTTCTCGCCGAAGATCGCGCGGAGCAGGCGCTCCTCCGGGGTCAGCTCGGTCTCGCCCTTGGGCGTGACCTTGCCGACCAGGATGTCGCCGGGTACGACGTCGGCGCCGATCCGGATGATGCCGCGCTCGTCCAGGTCCGCGAGGACCTCCTCGGAGACGTTCGGGATGTCCCGGGTGATCTCCTCCGGGCCGAGCTTGGTGTCCCGGGCGTCGACCTCGTGCTCCTCGATGTGAATCGAGGAGAGGACGTCGTCCTGCACCAGACGCTGCGACAGGATGATCGCGTCTTCGTAGTTGTGGCCCTCCCACGGCATGAACGCCACGAGCAGGTTTTTGCCGAGGGCCATCTCGCCCTCTTCGGTGCACGGACCGTCGGCCAGCACCTGGCCGGCCTCGACCCGCGCGCCCTCGTCGACGACGACCTTCTGGTTGAAGGACGTGCCCTGGTTCGAGCGCATGAACTTCTGCACGCGGTACGTGGTGTACGTCGCGTCGTCGTTCATCACGGTGATGTAGTCGGCCGAGACGTCCTGGACCACGCCCGGCTTCTCGGCGGTGATCACGTCGGCGGCGTCGACCGCGGCGCGGTACTCCATGCCGGTGCCCACCAGCGGGGACTCCGCCTTCAGCAGCGGCACGGCCTGGCGCATCATGTTCGAGCCCATCAACGCGCGGTTCGCGTCGTCGTGCTCGAGGAACGGGATCATCGCGGTCGCGACCGACACCATCTGGCGCGGCGAGACGTCCATGTAGTCGACTTCGTCGCCGGGGATGTAGTCGATCTCGCCGCCGCGGCGACGCACGAGCACACGGGCCTCGGCGAAGACGTCGTCTTCCTTGAGCGGCGCGTTCGCCTGGGCGATGACGAAGCGGTCTTCCTCGTCGGCCGTCAGGTAGTCGATGCCGTCGGTGACCCGGCCCTCGATCACCTTGCGGTACGGGGTCTCCACGAAGCCGAACGCGTTGACCCGACCGTAGGACGCGAGCGAGCCGATCAGGCCGATGTTCGGGCCTTCGGGGGTCTCGATCGGGCACATCCGGCCGTAGTGCGACGGGTGCACGTCACGGACCTCGAAGCCGGCCCGCTCACGGGAGAGACCACCGGGGCCCAGCGCGGACAGACGACGCTTGTGGGTCAGGCCCGACAGCGGGTTCGTCTGGTCCATGAACTGGGACAGCTGGCTGGTGCCGAAGAACTCCTTGATGGAGGCGACGACCGGCCGGATGTTGATCAGGGTCTGCGGCGTGATCGCCTCGACGTCCTGGGTGGTCATCCGCTCGCGGACGACGCGCTCCATCCGGGCCAGGCCCGTACGGACCTGGTTCTGGATGAGCTCGCCGACGTTGCGCAGACGACGGTTGCCGAAGTGGTCGATGTCGTCGACCTCGACCACGATCTCCTGGCCGGACGCGCCTTCCATGGCCTCTTCGCCGGCGTGCAGCTTGACCAGGTACTTGATGGTCGCGATGACGTCTTCGACGGTCATGACGCCGGCGTCCAACGCCTGCTCGACCCCGAGCTTCTTGTTCACCTTGTAGCGGCCGACCTTGGCGAGGTCGTAGCGCTTCGGGTTGAAGTAGAGGTTCTCGAGCAGGGTCTGCGCGGCCTCGCGGGTCGGCGGCTCCCCCGGACGCAGCTTGCGGTAGATGTCCAGCAGCGCGTCGTCCTGGCCCTGGGTGTGGTCCTTCTCCAGGGTCTGCCGCATCGACTCGTACTGGCCGAACTCCTCGAGGATCTGGGAGTCGGTCCAGCCGAGCGCCTTGAGCAGCACGGTGACGCTCTGCTTGCGCTTGCGGTCGATGCGGACACCGACGGTGTCGCGCTTGTCGATCTCCAGCTCCAGCCAGGCACCACGCGAGGGGATCACCTTCGCGCTGAAGATGTCCTTGTCGGACGTCTTGTCGACCTGGCTGTCGAAGTAGACACCCGGGGAGCGAACGAGCTGGGACACCACGACACGCTCGGTGCCGTTGATGATGAAGGTGCCCTTGTTCGTCATGAGCGGGAAGTCGCCCATGAAGACCGTCTGGCTCTTGATCTCGCCGGTCTCGTTGTTGGTGAACTCGGCGGTGACGAACAGCGGCGCCGAGTAGGTGAAGTCGCGCTCCTTGCACTCCTCGATGGAGTTCTTCGGAGGCTCGAACCGGTGGTCCCGGAACGTCAGGGACATCGACCCGGAGAAGTCCTCGATCGGGGAGATCTCTTCGAAGATCTCTTCGAGGCCGGACTTCGTGGGCACATCCTGTCCGCCCGCGAGGGCGGCCTCGACCCGTGCCTTCCACGCACTGTTGCCGAGCAGCCAGTCGAAGCTCTCGGTCTGCAACGCGAGAAGGTTCGGAACCTCCAGGGGTTCCCTGATCTTGGCGAAGGAGATGCGGAGCGGGGCAGTGGCGGCGCCGGGGTTGGTAGCGGAGGCGGTGCGCGAGGCGGCCAAGAGGGGTCCTTCCGAGGGCTCGGACTCACTATGCGCATACAAGACGGCCCGGGTTCATACACCGGGAGAAGTCGATAGGCAGCGCAAAGGGTCAGTGTAGCCACAAGGCACACCGCTGTCCAGCCCCTACGAAGGGCCGGTCCACAACCCGGATTCAGAAACCATCCGGCAACCGTGCTTCAGGGGTGCGTCCGAAGAATTGCGCGCCCCGAACCGTTCGTCAAGGGGTTGCTTTCCCCCTCAGAGCCGACGGAACCCTTCCGCGGACCGAGAAAACCGGACGGAGGTCCCGATCCCGCGGCCTGCGACGAGAGTCTCGTCACAGTGGCCGACCGCGCTCGCGGAGAGCCTCGGGAAGCCTGGAAAACACGGTAGACCGGCGGTCCGACAACGACCGGATCCGGCGCTCGGAAGTCGCCGCGCGCGCCGTGGCGCGCGCCCTCGCCGAGGGGCGACGGGCCTGGTACGAAGGGGTCCGACGGGTGCCGAGGGTGTTGGGAGTATCACCCTTTCGAGCGAGGCCGACAGGGGTATCCCCACCCTCGCGCGGCCCGCTGCGGCGCTCGGCCGAGGAGGTGCGGCGCCCCCGGAGAACCCCGGAAAAGCCCGAAGGCGACCGCCCTGACGGACGATCGCCTTCGGTGATGCCACCCGGGGGCGGCGTCGAATTACTTGACCTCGACCGAGGCGCCGGCGCCTTCGAGGGCAGCCTTCGCCTTCTCGGCGGCCTCCTTCGAGACCTTCTCCAGGAGCGCCTTGGGGGCGGAGTCCACGAGGTCCTTGGCCTCCTTCAGACCGAGGCTCGTGAGCGCGCGCACCTCCTTGATGACCTGGATCTTCTTGTCGCCGGCACCCGTGAGGATGACGTCGAACTCGTCCTGCTCCTCGACGGCCTCGGCGACAGCGCCCGGGCCGGCGGGGCCCGCGACGGCGACCGGGGCGGCAGCCTTCACGTCGAAGGTCTCCTCGAACAGCTTCACGAAGTCCGCGAGCTGGATGAGGGGCATGGCCTTGAACTCTTCGATGAGCTCTTCGTGGGTGAGCGCCATGATCGGCGGTCCTTCCTGATCAATTCGGCTGGTGCCGGGTGGTGTGGATGGGCGGGGGCGCTGCCCCCGGCGACGTCGGTCGCGACTGCCGAACTACTACTCGGCGGTCTCGGCCTCGGCGGCGGGAGCCGGCTCGCCGGCACCGCCCTGCTCGACCTTCGCCCGAAGCGCGTCCGCGGTGCGGACGAACTGCGAGAGCGGAGCCTGGAAGGTCGCCGCGGCCTTGGCCATGGATCCCTTCATGGCACCCGCCAGCTTGGCGAGCAGCACCTCGCGGGACTCGAGGTCCGCGAGCTTCTTGATCTCGTCGGCGCTGAGCGCCTTGCCCTCAAGGACGCCGCCCTTGATGACGAGAAGGGGGTTCGCCTTGGCGAAGTCACGCAGGCTCTTCGCGGCCTCCACGGGGTCACCCGTGACGAACGCGATCGCGGACGGGCCCTCGAGGAGGTCGTCGAGCTGATCGATGCCCGCCTCGTTGGCGGCGATCTTGGTCAGCGTGTTCTTCACCACGGCGTACTGCGCGTTCTCACCGAGCGAACGACGCAGCTCCTTGAGCTGCGCGACGGTGAGCCCGCGGTACTCGGTCAGCACTGCGGCGTTCGAGTCACGGAACTGCTCCGTGAGCTCGGCGACCGCGGCCGCCTTGTCGGGCCTCGCCATAGGGCTGGCCTCCTTCCGCGATGCGATTGCCGATCGACCGTGGCGGTCGATCGTGTGCCGGATGAATACGCCGGTCCGCAGGGCGGAAGGGGTCCACATACGAAAAACGCCCCGGCGCAGGCGCACGGGGCGTACATCCTCGAATCACGCGCCATGCGCGTGCCTCGGGGGCAACGTCTCACGTTCACACCTGCGCAGGTCGTCCGCGATGCGGAACCTTCGTTTGCCGACCCTGCCTTACGGCACGACGACAACGACCGACGGTCTTTGGCTTGGACTCAAGGTACGCGACGGCACTCGTTCGGAGCAAATCGGTTGCCGGCGAGCGGGCAACGACGGTTCTTCCGGCGGGCTTTCGGCCCGTCCTCGGTGCCCGCGCCCCGGTCGGCCGGGCGGGGACGAACGTGCCGAGGCCCGGCACACCGTGTGGTGTGCCGGGCCTCGTTCGCGTGCGGGGCGGTCAGACCGCCTCTTCCTCCACCAGGAGGTTGCGGGTGCGGTTGGGGTCGACCTGGATGCCGGGGCCCATCGTGGTCGAGACGCCGACCTTCTTGATGTAGCGACCCTTGGCGGCCGACGGCTTCGCGCGGAGCACCTCTTCGAGGGCGGCGGCGTAGTTCTCGACGAGCTGGGTGTCGTCGAACGTCGTCTTGCCGATGATGAAGTGCAGGTTCGAGTGCTTGTCGACGCGGAACTCGATCTTGCCGCCCTTGATCTCGTTCACGGCCTTCGCCACGTCGGGCGTGACCGTGCCGGTCTTCGGGTTGGGCATGAGGCCACGCGGGCCGAGCACGCGGCCCAGGCGGCCGACCTTGCCCATCAGGTCCGGGGTGGCGACGACGGCGTCGAAGTCGAGCCGACCCTTGGCGACCTCGTCGATGAGCTCGTCGGAACCGACGATGTCGGCGCCGGCGGCCTTGGCAGCCTCGGCACGGTCACCGGTCGCGAAGACCAGGACCCGGGCGGTCTTGCCGGTGCCGTGCGGGAGGATGACGGTGCTGCGGACCATCTGGTCGGCCTTGCGCGGGTCGACGCCCAGACGCATGGCCACCTCGACGGTGCCCGCGAACTTGGTGGGCGAGGTCTCCTTGGCCAGACGAACGGCCTCGAGGGGCGAGTAGAGCCGCTCGTGGTCGATCTTGGTGTCGGCCTCGCGGTAGGACTTGCTGCGCTTCACTGAAAGCTCCTGGAATTCTGAAAGGAGTTGTGGTGGGAGCGGGTCGCGCGGACCCTTCCACTCCGCGGGGCCGTGGGCTTTCGCGCACGTCCTCGCGTCGGTTCCGGTACTGCCTGACTGCGGGGCTCGATCAGCCCTCGACCGTGATGCCCATCGAACGCGCGGTGCCGGAGATGATCTTCTCGGCGGCGTCGATGTCGTTGGCGTTCAGGTCGGCCATCTTGGTCTGCGCGATGCCGCGGATCTGCTCGCGGGTGACCTTGGCGACCTTGGTCTTGTGCGGCTCGCCCGAGCCCTTCTCGACACCGGCGGCCTTGAGGATCAGGCGCGCGGCCGGCGGCGTCTTCGTCACGAAGGTGAAGGAACGGTCTTCGTAGACCGAGATCTCCACCGGGACGATGTCGCCACGCTGCGACTCGGTCGCGGCGTTGTAGGCCTTGCAGAACTCCATGATGTTGACGCCGTGCTGACCCAGCGCGGGGCCGACCGGCGGGGCCGGCGTGGCTGCGCCGGCCTTGATCTGCAGCTTGATGATCGCTGACAGCTTCTTCTTCTTGGGAGGCATTTTTTCCGGGTCCTTCGACGAGATGTACGTCCCGATCACCACGCGGAGCGCGGACGTGTTCGGGCCCGCCACGCGGTGCGGCGCCCCCTCAACGATAACCACCGTTGTGAGGGCGCCTTGTCCACCACCCGGATGCGACCCCGGCGAAACGGGGTCCCACCTGGGGGAAGTATCAGTTCTTCTGGATCTGGTTGAACGAGAGCTCGACCGGCGTCTCGCGCCCGAAGATCTCCACCAGGCCCTTGACCTTCTGCGAATCGGCGTTGATCTCGTTGATCGTCGCCTGCAGCGTCGCGAAGGGACCGTCGATGACGGTGACCGAGTCGCCGACCTCGAAGTCGAGCACCTTGACCTCGGTCGTGCTCTTGGCACCGCTGCCGCCGCCGGTCGCCTTCTCCTCCTCGGGGGCGAGGATCTTGACGACCTCGTCGAGGGTGAGCGGGAAGGGCTCGTGCGCGTTGCCGACGAAGCCGGTGACACCGGGGGTGTTCCGGACGGCGCCCCACGACTCGTTCGTCAGGTCCATCCGGACCAGCACGTAGCCGGGGAACTTGTTGCGCTTGACGGTCTTGCGCTGGCCGTTCTTGATCTCGACGACCTCTTCCTGCGGCACCTCGACCTGGAAGATGTAGTCCTCCATGTTGAGCGAGGTGGTGCGGGACTCGAGGTTGGCCTTCACGCGGTTCTCGTAGCCGGCGTACGAGTGGATGACGTACCACTCGCCCGGGGCGCGGCGGAGCGCTTCCTTGAAGTCCTCGATCGGGTCGCCCTCGGGGGCGTCCTCGAGCTCGGCGTCGTCCTCGGCCTCGGCGGCCTCGTCGTCGTCCTCGAACTCTTCGTCGTCCACGCCCTCGGCGTCGTCCTCGGTGGCCTCGGCGTCTTCCACTTCGTCATCGGTGGAGACGGCCGGGGCCTCGGCCGCGTCCTCGAGGGCGTCCTCGAGAGCAGCGGCCTCCGCCTGCTCCGACAGGGCCGCCGTCTCGTCGGCGGAGTTGTCGGCGGACAGGTTCGGGTCAGACACGTTGGGTGCTTCTTCCTGGCTGGGGGTCGAACGGTCGTTGCAGGCGCGCTGCGCAAGGGTGGGGCTCAGCCGAAGATGGCGAGCGCTGCCTTCGCGAAGCCGAGGTCGAGTCCGTAGACGATTCCAATGATCATCAGACAGAACACGATGACCACCGTGGTGTACGTGCTCAGCTCGTTGCGGGTCGGCCAAACGACCTTGCGCAGCTCGGCGATGATTTGCCGGTAGAAGAGAGCCGCCCGCGCGAACAGGTTTTTCTTCTTCTGCTCCGGCTTGCCCGAAGAGCCCTTCGGGCGGTTCGCCCGGCGACCGCCGGGGGGCTCGTCGTCGGAGCCGCGGCCATCAGAGCTGCTGTGCTCAGGCGTAGCCGTGGAGCCGTGGGCCTCCGTCAACTCGTCCTCACCTGATCCGGTCCGACCGTGGATCACCGACGGGGTTGTCGGCGCCGACAGTTTGCGCTGACTGCGTGCGAGTCACGGTCGATCCGGGGATCGACCGCGGTCACACATCGCAGGGCACGAGGGACTTGAACCCCCAACCCCCGGTTTTGGAGACCGGTGCTCTGCCAATTGAGCTAGTGCCCTTCATCCGATCATCAACCTAGCGGAGTCGCCGACCCGAGAACACGAAATTTTCGGGCGCGGCAGCACGCAGGTTGGGACCGCCAAGCGTCGAGTGTACGGGGTCGAGTGCGTCAGGTCGAACCCGTGCCGCGCGGGCCGGCCGTCGGGCGCCGCCGGCCCGTTTTCCGCGTGCCCCCGGTGGGACCGGAATGGCACCATGCCGGGCATGACGGCTCCCACCTCCAGTTCCCCGTCCGTGCCCGCGTCCGAGCGTCGGATCTCCGCCCTCGTCGGCGCCATCGCCGAGTCCGCGACGCTCGCGGTCGACGCCAAGGCCAAGGCGCTCAAGGCGGCCGGTCGCCCCGTGGTCGGCTTCGGCGCCGGCGAGCCGGACTTCCCGACGCCCGACTACATCGTGGACGCGGCGGTCGCGGCGTGCCGCGAGCCCGGGTTCCACCGGTACACCCCGGCCGGCGGGCTGCCGGAGTTGAAGGCCGCGATCGTCGCCAAGACACTGCGCGACTCGGGCCTGGCGGTGGAGCCGGACCGGGTGCTCGTCACCAACGGCGGCAAGCAGGCCATCCACGAGGCGTTCGCCGCCATCCTGGATCCGGGCGACGAGGTGCTGGTGCCCGCGCCGTACTGGACCACCTACCCGGAGTCGATCAAGCTCGCGGGCGGGGTTCCGGTGGCGGTGGTCGCCGACGAGACCACCGGCTATCTGGTGTCCGTCGAGCAGTTGGAGGCGGCGCGCACCGAGCGCACCAAGGTGCTGGTGTTCGTCTCGCCGTCGAACCCGACCGGCGCGGTGTACTCGCGGGCCCGGACCGAGGCGATCGGGCGCTGGGCGGTCGAGCACGGGCTGTGGGTGCTGACCGACGAGATCTACGAACACCTGGTCTACGACGACACCGAGTTCGTCTCGATGCCGGTGGTGGTGCCGGAGCTGGCGGATCGCTGCGTGATCGTCAACGGCGTCGCCAAGACCTACGCGATGACCGGCTGGCGGGTCGGCTGGGTGATCGGTCCCCGGGACGTGATCAAGGCCGCGACGAACCTCCAGTCGCACGCCACCTCGAACGTGTGCAACGTGGCGCAGGCCGCCGCGCTGGCCGCGCTGACCGGCGACCTGACCGCGGTGGACACGATGAAGGTGGCCTTCGACCGCCGCCGGCGCACGATCGTGCGGATGTTGAACGAGATCCCGGGCGTGCGGTGCCCCGAGCCCAAGGGCGCCTTCTACGTGTATCCGTCGGTCAAGGGGGTGCTGGGCCGAAGGATCCGCGGCGCCCGCCCGAGCAGCTCGGCCGAGTTGGCGAGCCTGATCCTGGACGAGGTCGAGGTGGCCGTGGTGCCGGGCGAGGCCTTCGGCACCCCGGGCTATCTGCGGTTGTCCTACGCCCTCGGCGACGACGATCTGGTCGAGGGCATCGGGCGGATCGCGCGGCTGCTGGCCGAGGCCGAGTAGGCGTCCGCGTGCCCTGGGGCCGTCGCACGGGAGACCGGGCGGCGGCCCTTTCGCGGCGGTCTTGGGTGCGGGCGCGCGGGTGGACACGGAGGCGTTCACGCGCCGGCCCCCGAAGTTTCCGCTCTCCTTCAGGGGGATCATCCGCGGTACCCCTCACGTGGACGGGGCCGGTGGTCCATGATCTGTGGATGGATCGTCCCGCACGCGATGTCCGCACCCTCCCGAAGGCTCATCTCCACCTGCACTTCACGGGATCCATGCGGTCGGAAACCCTGTTGGAACTGGCGGATCTGCACGGAGTGCGGCTGCCCGACTCGCTGACCTCGGGTCGACCACCACGATTGCGGGCCACCGACGAGCGGGGCTGGTTCCGCTTCCAGCGGCTGTACGACATCGCCCGCTCGTGTGTGCGGACCGCGGACGACATGCATCGGCTGGTCCGCGAGGCGGCCGAGGACGACCGGGCCGAGGGGTCGGGCTGGTTGGAGATCCAGGTGGATCCGACCTCGTACGCGCCTCGTCTGGGCGGACTGACGCCCGCGGTGGAGATCGTGCTGGACGCGGTGGAGGCCGCCCGCGCGGCGACCGGGATCGGGATCGCCGTGGTGATCGCGGCCAATCGCACCAAGCACCAATTGGAGGCGCGCACGCTGGCCCGGCTCGCCGCGCAGTACACCGATCGCGGCGTGGTCGGGTTCGGGTTGTCCAACGACGAGCGGCGGGGTCGGGCGCCCGCGTTCGAGCGGGCCTTCGAGATCGCCCGGCACGCCGGGTTGTTCGCGAACCCGCACGGTGGCGAGTTGGACGGGCCGCGCAGCATTCGCGAATGCGTGGACGTGTTGGGCGCGCGCAGGCTCGGGCACGGGATCCGGGTGGTGGAGGATCCCGAGCTGATGGCGCTGCTGGCGCGGCGGCGGATCGTGTGCGAGGTGTGCCCGGCCTCCAACGTCGCGCTCGGCGTCTACGACAAGGTCTCGGACGTGCCGCTGCGGAGGCTGTTCGAGGCGGGGGTGCCGATCGCGCTGGGTGCCGACGATCCGTTGTTGTTCGGGTCCCGGTTGGCCGCGCAGTACGAGCTGGCCCGGGACGAACACGGGTTCACCGATCCGGAGTTGGCCGAACTGGCCCGGCAGTCGATCCTCGGGTCGGTGGCGCCGGCGCAGGTACAGCGGGCGTTGCTGGACGGGGTGGACGGGTGGCTGGCGGCACCGGGTGCCGCGCCGGCGCCGGATCTGGTTCCGGCCCGGCCGCCGGTCGGGTGAGCCGGCGGGGGGCGCGGATTTCGGGCGGCCCGAGCGGTCAGAGCTTGGCGTTGATCAGGACCGGTTCGTTGACCAGGGTGACGCCGAACGTCGCGTGCACACCGTCCCGGACCTCGCGGGCCAGGGTGAGCAGGTCCTCGGTGCTGGCCCGGCCCCGGTTGGTCAGGGCCAGGGTGTGCTTGGTGGAGATCCGCGCCCGGCCCTGCCCGTAGCCCTTGGGGAAGCCGGCGCGTTCGATCAGCCAGGCCGCGGAGGTCTTGACGTGGTCGTCGCCGGACGGGTAGCGGGGCGGGGTGGCGTCGGGGCCCAGGTGCCGCGCGGCCCGCGCGGTCAGGTCGGCGAAGGCGTCGTGGGTCAGGATCGGGTTGGTGAAGAACGAACCCGCGCTCCAGGTGTCGTGGTCGGCCGGGTCCAGCACCATGCCCTTGCCGCGCCGCAGGCCGAGCACCGCGGCGCGGGCGGCCTCGACCGGGACCCGCTCACCGGGCTCGACGCCGAGCGCGCGGGCCAGTTCCGCGTACCGGATCGGCGCCGAGCGGCCGGCGTCGTCGCGCAGTCGAAAGCGCACCCGCAGCACCACGTAGCGGTCGTCGCCCTTGAACACGCTGTGCCGGTAGGTGAAGCCGCACTCGGCGGCGGTCAGCGTGCGCGGCGCGCGCTCGGTGCGGTCGTAGACCTCGACCGAGGCGATGGTCTCGGCGACCTCCTGGCCGTACGCGCCGACGTTCTGCACCGGGGTCGCGCCGGCGCTGCCCGGGATGCCCGCGAGGCATTCGATGCCGGACAACCCCGCGGCGACGGCGGCGGTGACCACGTCGTCCCACGGCACGCCGGCCTCGACGCTCACGTCGGTGCCGTCGACGCGGAGTCCGGTGGTGGCGATCCGCAGCACGTCGCCCGGGAAGCCGTCGTCGCCGACGACCAGGTTGCTGCCGCCGCCGAGCACGAGCAACGGGATGCCCTGCTCGTCGGCGGCGCGCACGGTCGCCAGTACCGCGTCGGTGGTCGTGGCCGTGTGGAGCCGACGAGCCGGACCGCCGAGGCGGAGGGTGGTCAGGGAGGCGAGAGGCGCGTCGGTTTCAGGCTGCACCGTTGGATTCTCGCATCACCCGACCGGGGCGGGACTCAGGCCAGCTGCACGATGGCCCGGGGCACGCCCAGGACCTTGGCGCCGGCGGCGGTGACCAGCAGGTCCACCCGGGCCCGGCGGTCGTCCAGGAGCACCGCGACCTTGCCGCTGACCTCGATGGTCGCGCCGTCGACGGTGTCGGGGACCACGACCGGCTTGGTGAAGCGCACACCGAACTCGATCAGCGCGCCCGGGTCGCCGAGCCAGTCGGTGACCACGCGCGCGGCCTCGGCCATGGTGAACATCCCGTGCGCGATGACGTCGGGCAGGCCGACCTCGCCGGCGAAGCGGCCGTTCCAGTGGATCGGGTTGAAGTCGCCGGAGGCGCCCGCGTAGCGGACCAGGGTCTCGCGGGTGACCGGGAAGCTGCGCGCGGGCAGTTCGGTGCCGACCTCGACGTCGTCGAAGGAGATCTTGGCGGTCATGATCAGGCCTCCGAGCCGGCGGCCCGGGCCACCAGGGACGAGAGCGCGGTGACGATGTGCTCGCCCTCCACCGTGGTCACCTCGGCGCGCGTGGTGAGGATGTCGTTGCCCGCGAGGGACTTGATGTTGTCCACGGTGGTCACCACGGTCAGTCGGTCGCCCGCGCGAACCGGCCGCGTGTAGGTGAACTTCTGGTCGCCGTGCACGACGCGCGAGTAGTCCAGGCCCAGTTCGGGGTCGTACACCACCTGGTCGGCCGCGCGCATGGTGACCACGATCGCGAACGTCGGCGGCGCGATCACGTCCGGGTGGCCGAGCGCCTTGGCCGCCTCGGGGTCGTTGTACGCGGGATCGGGGTCACCGATCGCCGCGGCGAACTCGCGGATCTTCTCCCGACCCACCTCGTACGGCTCGGTGGGCGGATACGTCCGTCCGATGAACTTCGCGTCCAGCGGCATGAAGCGGGTCTCCCTGATGGATGGGCGGGGCTGATGGATGGCGGACCGTTGCACCGCGGGCCGGCGGAGGCGGGCCGGCGCGGGCGACGTTGCGGAGAATACGACAACGAGGCCACCCCCCTTGCGGGGAGTGGCCTCGTCGGTGTCGTGGTGCGAACCGCTAGCGGGTTTCGCGGTGCGCGGTGTGCGCGTTGCAGCGGGGGCAGTGCTTCTTCATCTCAAGACGGTCCGGGTCGTTACGCCGGTTCTTCTTGGTGATGTAGTTCCGCTCCTTGCACTCCACGCAGGCCAGCGTGATCTTCGGGCGGACGTCGGTGGCAGCCACTGGAGTGCCTTCCTTGCGGTCAGGGGTGAATACAGCAAAAGCAGCCGATGCGGAGTCTCCCCCGAATCGGCTCGCTTGGTAGCGGCGACCGGACTTGAACCGGTGACACAGCGATTATGAGCCGCTTGCTCTACCGTCTGAGCTACGCCGCCTCAACGAGGCCCCCGCCTGTTCCCAGGCGGGGATCCCATCGTCTGAGCCCCAATACGGAATCGAACCGTAGACCTTCTCCTTACCATGGAGACGCTCTACCGACTGAGCTATTGGGGCGAGCAGGAAAACCATACACGCTGCCCGTCACCGATCGGAAATCGATTGGCGCAACGCCCCCGGCTCGACTACTCGGTGGACCAAACAGACCTGGTCAGAGCCCCTTCGACGGTTTGCGCGTACACGGCGGCGGCCAGCCACGCAGCGGACAAAAGGTCGTTGTCGCCCGTGCGAAGACGCCCGAAAACATCCCGTTCGCGGCCCGCCGCGACGTGCGTGAGGCGCTCGACCAGATCCGCCCCCGTGGTCAGTCCGACCCGGCGCAGTCGGGCGGTGTCGCCGGCGGTGGAGCCGGCCAGGGCGAGTACCGGCCGGCCGCCGCTGATCGCGCGTTCGACGTGACGGTGCATCAGGTACAGCGGGGCGGGCGACGGTTCCTCGGCAGCGCCGGTCGGCGCCCCGGCCGGCGCTGCACTCGGGAGGTCGGCACGATGCAGCCGGTCCAGGCCCAGGTCGATCCGGCCCAGCCGCTCCTCGGTCAGCCGCAGGGTGGGCCCGTCCCCCGGTGGGATGCCGATCGCCAGCACCCGGACCGCGCGGTCGGCACCGGGTTCGAGCCGACCGATCAGCCGCAGCCGCAGGCCGGGGCAGGTTGCCAGCAGGCGCAGGTTGTCCCGGTAGGCGAAGGCGGGGTCGGCGTGCGCGACCAGCAGGTGCACATCCAGTTCGCCGCACGCGGCGTGCACCCGGTCCCGGGCGCCGGCGGTGGTGCCGAGCACGGTGACGTCGAGGAAGAGCAGGTCGGCGCCGGCGGGACGGTCGTCGGGGGGCAGGTCGCGATGACCCACCACGCGGTCGACCTGGGCGGGCAGCGGGACCTCCCACAGATCGCGCAGGGGTTCCTCGGTCCAGGCCACGCCGCTCGCCCGTGCCGCGCGCACGCCCTGGCCGGCGCCCAGTCGGCCGCCCGCGGACGCGGTGGCACCGGAGACGACCAGGCCCGCACGGGTCAACGCGACCGGGTCGATGGAGGTGTCGCCGACCCGGATCGCGCGGGTCGCGGCACCGACCGCGCGTTCGGCGCCGCCGGGTGCGACGTCGCCGATCGTGCGCAGCGTGCCGGTGGAGTCCACAGTGGTGGTCACCGCGCCCGCGAAGCCGCGTGCGGTCAGCACCGGTTCGGTGAACAGGCCGTACAGGCGCAGCGAACCGGCCGCGGCGTAGGCCCGGCGGGAGGTGCCGCGCAACGCCTCGAGCGCCTGCGCGGCCTCGCCCGTCGAGGTCCGCAACGCATGGGCGACGTCGAGCAGTTCGCGCAGTGCGGCGACCAGCTCGGCGAGCCGGTACGCGGGATCGTCGGCGCGGGCGGCGCGCAGCCCGGTGGCCACCGCGACGGCGGCGGCGGACGCGCGGTGCAGTCCGGCCAGACGCGCGGTGTGCGCGGCGCGCAGCAGGCCGGCCTGGAGCACCGCGCCGGCGCTGTCCAGGCCGGCGTCCACGATCGCGGCGCCGGCGGTCCACAGCGCGTCGGCGGCGGCGCGTTCGGCGTCGGTGGGGCCGGCGGGTTCGGCGCCGATGGGTTCGACGGCCTCGGTCGGCGCCGCGGTCCCGGCCGGGTCCGTGGTCTCGGTGCCGGCGTCGGCGCCGGGTGTGCCTTCGGCGACCGGGGCCGAGGCGGCGGCCGCGGCGCGGTGTACGCAGGCGGGTGCGAGCAGGCACGAGCAGCGCAGGTCGGCGGTGGTGGTGACCGCCCCGGTCGGGATGTACAGGGTCAGTTCGGCGTCGTCGCCGACGGTGATCCGCACGGTGTCGCCGTCGCGTTCGACCGCGCACGCGGCGAGTTTGCCGATCGCGGCGTCCAGGCGTTTGCGCAGGCGCGGGGTGAGTGCCTCGACGATGTCGGCGGTGACGTCCGGCGCGACGGGTGGCAGGCCCTGCGTGCTCATCGGACCTTCTCTCCGACCCAGCGGGCCAGTTCGGTGGGGCTCAGGGCGGCGACCGGCATGCCGGCGGCGACGAGGCTGCCGGCGACGGCGGTGGAGTAGCGCGGCCGGCCCGCGTCGTCCAGGCTCGCGCAGCCGAGGATGTGGCAGCCGGAGGAGGCCAGCGCACGCACCTCGCCGAGCAGGCCGCCCAACGGGTAGCCCTCCTCGAAGTCGCTGATCACGGTGATCAGCGTGCGGGAGGGCACGGTGACCAGTTCGCGGGCGGCCCGCAGGCCGGCGGCGATGTGCGTGCCGCCGCCGACGTTCACCTCCAGGAGCAGGCCGAGCGGGTCGTGCACATGCTCGGTGAGGTCGATCACCTCGGTGGAGAAGGCCAGGAAGTGCGTGCTCAGCGACGGGACGCCGGCCAGGATCGACGCGGTGAGCGCGGACCAGATGGTGGAGGCCTCCATCGAGCCGGACACGTCGACGACCAGGATCAGCCGCCAGTCGTTGCTGCGGCTCGCGCGGGTCCTGAAGATCGGCCGCTCCGGGACCACGACCACGGTGCCCTCCGGGTTGCGGCGGGCGGTGGTGAGGTTGGCGCGGAGGGTGCGCGGCAGGTCGAGCGCGCCGCCGGGGCGGCGGGTCGGGCGCGGTGTGGTGATGCCGGTCAGGGCGGGTCGCAGGCGGGTGGCGAGTTCGCGGGTGAGCTCGGCGACGATCCGGGCGATCAGCGGGCGCAGCAGCGCGAGTTTGCCCTCGGGGAGGCCGCCGGCGTGGGCCAGGACGGTCTTGAGCAGGTCCACGGAGGGGCGGGCGGCGGCCGGGTCGAGGTGGGTGAGCACGTCGGTGCGCCCGGCCGCCGCGGCGGCGGCCAGCACCTCCTCGCGGACGGCGGGGCCGAACAGGGCGATCAGTTCCTCGGACCATTCCCGCACGCCCGGGTAGGGGGCTTCCCGGCCGCCGCGGTCGCCGTCGCCGAGGTCGCCCCGGGCACCTTCGCCTCGGCCGGTGCCGTAGAGCTCGTCGAGCGCGGTGGCCATCCGGGCGGCGTTGCCCGGGAGGCGGTCGGAGCGGCGGCCGAGAATGAGCTTCCAGCGCTGGGCGCTCGGGATTTCGTGGGCGGGTGGCGGGATTGCGGTCCGGTGGGCCGGCAATTGTGCGCCCTCGCCCACCGGTTGCGCGGAATTCGGAGGCTGCGGTGTTACGGCGCCGGGCGAGCCGATCTCGTCTCGCGACGCGCCGGCGGTGGGTTCGGGTGGGGGTAGCAGGCCGCGTCGGGTGAGGGCTTCGCGGGCGGCCAGGTCGGCACCGGTCCAGCGGGCCAGTTCGAGCGGGTCGGTGTCGGTGTCGACGCGGTCGCCCAGGTGGTCGGCCACCGCGTCCAGTACCCGGTCGCGGGCCGCGGGGCTGAGCGTGTCGAAGCCGCCGCGCAGCGCCGGCAGGCGCTCCAGGAACGGGCGGTCGGCGAGGGTGTCGACGCGGTCCAGGAGCGCGGTCGACACCGGGCCGCCGGTTTGCAGCAGCGGGCCGGCCGCGGTGAGCAGGCCGGTGAGTCGACGGGTCAGGTCGGCGCGGGCCGCGGGAGTGGTCGCGGTGTCGATCCAGGAGCCGATCCGGTCGCCGAGGACGACCGCGTCCTCGTGCCCGAGCAGGACCCGGATCGCACCGGCGGCGGCGGACATCAGCGGCGAACCGTCGGCGGCCAGCCGGGCCAGTCCGGTGGACAGCCGCAGTCCGCCGAAAGCGTCGGCGCGCCCGGCCAGATCGGCCAGGGCTCGCGCGTCGGCGGGATCGTCGGATCCGTCCAGGCCGTCGAGGTGGCGGACGGCGGCGGTGAGCAGGGTCCGGGTGATGTCGGGTCCCCCGGCGGAGCCGGACTTCGAGTCGACCGCCTTCGGGTCGGCGTCCGCCGTCTCGTTGCCCGGCGCGTCGTTGCCCGGCTCGGACTCGGATGCCGCCTCGGGCTCGGGTGCGGGCTCCGGTGCGACGCCCAGGTGGCCCGCGTGGATGCGGTCGGTCAGGGTCAGCGCGGTGAGCAGGTTCGGAAGGGTGGCGATGCCGGGGAGGGTGTCGGCGGTCTCGGTCAGCCGGGTCGCGGTGAGCTCGGTCAGGCCGCACGCGGCGGCGCGTTCGAGCCCGGTGAGGATCTGTTCGGCGGTGGGGCCGCCCTCGTCGAGTTCGGTCCGGTGCCGCGCGCGCAGGGTGCCTTCGGCGGCCTGTTCGGGGGTCACGCCGCGCGTGCCGGCCGCGTCCAGCAGTGCCGCGGCGGACGGTGTCCAGCGCACCCGCCAGCGGGTGGTGACCGCGTCCGCACCGCCCGCGCCGACCACCGCGACCGGTTCGGCGTACGGGATCCGACAGGTCGTCAGTTGTTGCAGGAGCAGTTCGCGGCGCCGATCCAGGTCGCTGCGCAGCGGGTCCAGGCGCAGGTCGCGTTCGGCCGGGTCGGCGGGGCCGGGCAGGCCGAGTTCGGCGATCCGGCGTTCGACCTCGGGGCCCAGGCCGCTGCGCGGCGCGGCCGGCGCGGGGCGGCCGGCCCGGGTGCCGACCAGAACGTGTTCGAGCGCGCGGGCCACCGAGCGGCCCCGGCCCAGCGGCTCGCCGTGCGTGAGCACGGTCTGCACCGCCTCGAGCAGTTCGCCGCGGCCCGCCGCGGGCAGCCCGCGCAGGTTGGCCAGGTCGCCGGCGAGCCGGACGATCTCGCGGGCGTCGGCCGGCCCGCTGGGGTGACCCTGGCGGCGCAGTTCGGCGCAGATCCGGACGGCCGCGGCGATCAGCGCCTCGTACAGCGCGGCCGGGTCGCCGCCGGATTCCAGCACACTCTGCTGCCACTCCGGGTCGCGGATGCCGGCCGGGTAGCCGGAGCGCGCGTCCAGGAGCGGGTAGGTGTACGGGATCAGCGACATCGTGACGTCGGCGATCTCGGCGGCGGGCGCGACGGTGTCCTGGTCGAGCAGGGCCGGCGCGTGGAAGGCGCCGAGCACCACCGCGGCGCGCGCGCCGCCGGCGGTCGCCTCGCGCAGGGTGGCGCGCATCCACGCCTCGCGGCGCAGGTCGACCGGGTCCACGCTGCCCGCGTCGCGGCGCAGTGCCCAGCCGACGGTGAGCGCCGCCCGGCGGATCGCCTCGGCGGGCGAGCCGGGTGCGGTGGCCTCGACCAGCCGGTCCCACAGGTCGTCGCCGGCGCGGCCGGTGAGCCGGTCGCGCAGCGCGGCGTGCAGTGTCCCCGCGCCGTGTGCCGCGCCGTCGCCGGCGTCCGCGGGCACGTGGTCGGTGCGGTCCCATCCGGGGTGCCCCAGCGGAAGGTCGCACGGGATCGCGGGGACGCCGTTGCGGGCGGCCCAGCGCAGGGCGGCCAGCTCCGGCGAGAAGTCGGCGAACGGGTAGAAGCCGAGCCCGTTCGGCCCGGTCCCGGCCAGTGCGATCGGAGCCCGGGTGTCCTTGTGCGCGAGCCACTCCAGCCAGGGCGCGGCCTCGTGCGGCAGTTCGACGAGCAGGACCTCGGGGCGGGCCGCGTCCAGCAGGGCCGGGACGGCGGCGGCGAGCGAGGGGGCGTGGTGGCGCACGCCGATCAGGTAGGGCTGCCGGGACGCGGCCAGGCGCTCGGCGGCGGGACGGGCCTCGTCGATGGGCCCGTCCGTACGTGTGGTCGACACCTCGTCAGCCCTCCAGGACTCCGCGCAGGTCCCACAGGGTGCGCCAGGTGGCCGAGCCGTGTTCCGCGCGGCGGCGCACCGCCGCGTCCCAGTAGGACAGGAGCCGGGCGGCGTCGGCCGGGTCGTCCTTCTTCGCGACGCCGAGCAGGTGTCCCGGGAGCAGGCTCAGCACGTCCCGGTCGCCCGGGAAGTACGCCGCGGCCAGCGCGAGCGAGGAGGCCACCGAGACCGCCTCGGCGGTGCTCAGCACGGTGGACGGGCGTTCGATCTCCCAGCCCTCGGCGGAGCGGCCGGTGCGCAGGTCGCGGAACGCGGTGACCAGTACCTCCAGGACCGTGTCGTCGACGGCGTACGCGGTCCCGGTGCGCTCCACCGCGGCCTTGGCCTGGCGGCGGACCAGCGCGATCTCCGCGTCGTGGTCGCCGATCGGGCCGACCGTCTCGAAGTTGAACCGGCGCTTGAGCGCGGCGGACATCTCCGAGACACCCCGGTCGCGCAGGTTCGCGGTGGCGATCAGGGTGAAGCCCGGCGCGGCGTGTACCTGCGCGTCGGTGCCGCCCGCGAGTTCGGGCACCGCGATCCGGCGCTCGGAGAGCAGCGACACCAGCGCGTCCTGCACCTCGGGCAGGCAGCGGGTGACCTCTTCGATCCGGGCCACCCCGCCGGTGGTCATCGCGGTGAGCACCGGCGAGGGCACCAGGGCGCCCCGGCTTGGGCCCTGGGCGAGCAGCAGCGCGTAGTTCCAGCCGTACTTGAGCTGGTCCTCGGTGGTGCCCGCGGTGCCCTGCACGGTGAGCCCGCTGGTGCCGCACACGGCGGCGGCCAGCAGTTCGGACAACATCGACTTCGCGGTCCCGGGCTCGCCGACCAGGAGCAGGCCGCGTTCGCCGGCGAGGGTGACCACGCAGCGCTCGACGAGGGCGCGTTCGCCGACGAACTTGGCGCCGATGGTCAGGGTGCGCGGCAAACCGTCGACCGGTTCGGGCAGCTTGAGTTCGTCGCCGCTGCCCATCACGAAGGTGACCACGGCGCGCGGGGTCAGCCGCCAGGCCGGCGGGCGCGGGCCGCGGTCGTAGGCGGCCAGGAAGGCGAGTTCGCTCGCGTACAGGTCCTCGGGGGGTTGTATCTGGCGCGCGCTCGCGGCGGATTCGGTTGCGGTTGCCATCAGCGGCGGCCCTTCCGGGTGGTGCGGGTGACGAGTTGTTCGAAGCCTGGCGCATCGCCGTCCTGCACCCGTCGCCAGGCCCGGTGGAACAGTTCGGGCACCGGGCATTCGGGCACGATCGTGGTGTGGGTGGGCGTCGCGTACAGCCCTTCCTTCCAGGTCTCCACGGGCAGTGCGGGGGCCTTGAGCGCGCTCCAGCCGCCGGGCAGGAACAGCGTGCGGCCGGCGCGCGAGCGCTTGGCCTCGACCACCAGGTCGGTGCCCGCGAGTTCGGTGCGGGCCTTCTTCAGGCGCGCGGGCTTCCAGCCGGTCCAGCGGGCGACGTGCCGGTCGGTGGGGTCGGGCAGGGCGAGCAGTTGCAGGTACAGGACCGCCGCGTCCTCGCCGATGCCGTGCGTCTTGGCCACCTCGGCGACCAGGTCGGGTACCGAGTACGCCGGGTCCTGCTGGATGCCGGGCGGGCCGTCGGCGCGCAGCAGTTCCTCGAAGGCCGGGTCCAGGATCCGGCGGAAGGACTTGAGGCCGGCAGAGTCGGCGGCGCCGCGGAGCGCGATCAGCCGGTCGAACCACGGGTCGTCGGCACCGGTGAAGCCGGCGGGTCGGACCTCGGCGAATTCGCTCTCGCCGTACCAGGGCCGGAGCCAGAAGCGGTCCTCGAGCCGGAGTATGCCGTCGGGGTCGCTGCCGCCGGTGGCGGGCAGTCCGACCGCCTCGCGCAGCAGGGCCGCGGTGTTGCCGCGCTCGGCGTACTCGATGTCCAGGTCGAACACCAGGCCCGGGTCGGCCAGTCGGGTGCGCAGCAGGCCGAGCACGTGCGGCAGGTGCGCGCGCAGCGGATCGCCGTAGGGCAGCCGGTAGGCGAGCCAGGCGAGCGCGGTCACGGTGGCCTTCAGGCCGTGGCCGCTGGGCACCGCCTCGCTGTCGGAGGCGCGCAGGCGGCCGTCCTTGTCCACCGTGTGGGTGGAGGTGCCGGTGATCCACTTGCACGATTCCGGGGTGAGCACGCTCTCGAACGATCCGGCGGACAGGCCCCGGACGTCCGCCGCGACGTCCTCGGGCAACCGGAGCACCCGGCCGAACGCGGTGTTCCAGGCGCGGCAGCCGGCCTCGATGTCGTGGCCCGTCGTCCACAGGGTGTGCACGTCCTCCGGGCGTTCGGGGATCAGCGCGCCCAGCACGCCGGCCCGCGCGCTGCCCTCCAGTCGGTCCAGCTGCGAGCGGGCGCTGTCGATCTCGGCCACCTTGAGCCGGAGCAGGGCCCGCTGGTCCTTGTCCAGGTCGCCGGCGGTCAGTCCGGTCAGCAACAGGCTCGCCTCGGCCCGGCCCAGGCCGGTGCCCTCCATCAGAGCGGTGACCGCCTCCGGCCGCCAGGTCAGCGGACCGTGTTCGCGGATCCCGCGCACCACGGCGGCGACCCGCTCCGGGGACATCGGCTCCACGTAGCGGTGTTCCTCGTGGGTGGTGAAGCCGTCGATCGCCGCGAACGTTCCCGAGGGGTCGTGGTCGAGCGCGGTCCAGTGCTCCTTGTCGTTGCCGTAGGTGTACTGGCTGTCCAGGATCACGATGGTGCGGTCGCCGCGGCGGATCACCCGGCCCCGGCGCTTGTTGTCCTTGTTCTTCTTGCGGCTGGGCTCGCACAGGGTGACCGAGCGCAGCGTCCCGGCGGGTGTGCCCAGCGGGCCGGCGGCGAGCGCCTCCAGTGCCACGAGCAGCGACGCGCGGTGCTCCTCGGAGGTGAACGGGGACAGCGCACGGGCGAGCATCGCGGCGCGGTGGTCGAGCAGTTCGTGCCAGGACATGTGCGGATCGGTGAGCCGGTCGGACTCGGTGGTCCACTCGGCCGGGCCGTCGGTGCGGGCCAGCATCGCGGCCACGGCGGTGATGTGGTTCATCGTGGTCCACGCGGCCGGGCTTGTGCCGTAGTGCCGGTATCCGCCGTTGCGCGCGATCCCGGCGAGGGCCGGGTGCAGTTCGGCGTCCTGGCCGTGCGCGGGGCCGGTGGGCACCACGCGGGCCTTGCGCTCCTTGACGGTGACCTTGCCGAAGTCGCGGAGTCTGCGGGCGAGTCGGGAGGTGTCCGCGGCCAGCCCGGCAACGCAGCGCACGAGTCCGGCGTGGCCGATCTCGGGCAGCAGTCGGCGCACCGGCTCGATCCGCACGGCGTCGGGTCGGCTCGGCTTGTTCTTGTCCTCGGACTTCTTGGCGATCGCGTACTCGGCCATCGCCCGCTCGTGGTCCGCGTGCACCTCGGCGACCAGTTCGGCGGCCCGCTCGGGGGTGAGCGCGCGCAGGGCCAACGAGCCGGCCTCGTCGCGCGGGCGCAGTGCGTGCCAGAACGCCGGCGGCGGGACGATCCGGCTGCCCAGGGCCAGGTCGCCGACGCCGCCCCGTTGGCCGCACTGGCCGAGCAGCACGTCGCCGGCCCACAGCGTCGCCTTACCGCCGCTCTCGACGACCGCCGTCGGGGCCGCGCCGCCGGGCAGGCGCAGCGCGCCGATCGGCACCTCCTGCGGCGTGTTGTCCCAGTGCCGCCGGTTGCGCACGGGCGCGCCGACGGTGCGGCCGTCCACGGAGCCGGCGGTGATCGTGTCCCCGTCGACGCGGACCCAGTGGCCGAGCAGTGTGCCGTCGGTGCCCAGCGGAGTGTTCTCCAGCCCGGGCAGCAGCGGCAGCAGTTCGCATCGGTCGGCCACCAACGCGCCGCCGTCGGCGACCGCGGCGGCGAACGGCGCGGGCAGCGAGACCCGGCCGTGGGTGCCGGTGGCCGGGTCGTACTCGGTCCACTTGCGGTCGCTGCGGTCGAAGTCGAGCGACCAGTGCGTGGTGCCGTCGGTGAGCACGCCCCGGCGCGGCGGCAGCTTGGTGTCGCCCGCGTACAGCGGCCGGCCGCCGGTGGTGCGGCCGCCGTCGGGCAGCGCGAGGGAGAGCATCGAGTTGGCGTCCGAGCCGCCGTTGGGGCTCTCGCCGGTGAGCGGGAAGGTCTCGGTCGGGCGCCCGGACCAGTACGCCTCCCAGTCGTACTCCTTGTTGTACCAGGCGACCAGGAGTTGTCCGTCGACATAGCGGAAGGCGGGGCGCTGCCACGAGATGCGCTCCTTGGGCAGCCGCGGCTCGTGGTCGAGCAGGATGCCCTCGGGGCCGACCACGACCGCGCGCTTGTCGGAGGAGAGCACCAGCGCGGGCCACGCCTCGTCGACCCGGATCTCGCTCTTGCGGCCGAAGAGGTCGATCGCCTCCTCCAGCGCGGGCCAGCCGAGTTCGTCGTAGACGCCGGCGCGCAGCGTGGTGGTCAGCAGGGCGACGGCGTCGAACGCGCGGATCCGGGAGACCAGGTCCGGGGTGACGTCCTCGACCACCTCGCGGAACTCGTTCAGTACCTTGAACTCGTGCTCGACGGTGGGCAGGCCGGCCGCCGAGGTGACCCGGGCGCCCTGCTCGGTCAGCCAGCGGGCGAGCACACCGCGCAGCACCGGGTGCGCGGCGGTGGCCGCGTGGTGGTTGCCCTTGAGGCCGCCGATCGCGGCCTGGAGCAGGGCGGTGTAGCGCTCGTCCGCGGCGACGTGGGCCAGTTCGCTGCGGCCCGGTTCCTGGTCGTTCCACCATTCGCCGAGGTCGATCGAACCCTTGGGGTCCGGGTCGGCCAGCGGTATGCGCTCGGACAGGGCCGTGTCGAGCAGGTCGATGTCCACGCTGGAGCGCCAGCCGTTGCCACTGAACAGGTCGACCGGCACCGCCTCGGCGCGCAGCGCGTCGGCCATCTCGGCGAGCAGCTTCGCGGTGCGCTCGCTGCGCGCGTTGTAGCGCCAGCCGCGCTGCCGGTGCGTGGACCAGCGGGTGACCCATTGGGCCCGGGCGCCGGCGACCAGGTCGCCGCCGACCAGCAGATCCAGGACTCCGGCTTCGGCGAGCAGGTCGAGCCACAGATCGTCGAGTTCGGCGTCCGGGGTCGAGCCGCCGGGGGTGGGCAGGATCTCCAGCAGCCGGACCCGGATCTCCGGCTCGGCGGCGGCCAGCGCCGCGATCGGCTTGCGGTTGACCTTCCAGAAGGACAGCGGCGCGCGGCCGATCGCGGGCGTAGCGAGCAGTTCGCGCAGCAGCGCGTGCTCCTCGGCGGTGTGGTCGCCGCCGGCCGCGCGGATCAACGCGCGGGCGTCCTCGGCCAGGCCCGCGTACGGCGGCATGCCCGCGGTGCAGCGCTCGACCGCGAGTTGGCGGAACTGCGCCCATGCCTCGATCGGACCCAGCCGCGCGGACAGTGCCTTGGCGTGTTCCTTGAGCGCCTTGGCGGTCAGCGCGCCGGCGAAGGCGAACTCCAGGAAGACCGCGCGCAACCGCTCCTCCTCGATCGGCAGGTTGTGCACCCGCTCGGCCTCGCGGGCCTTGCCGAAGAACGCGGACGCGTAGGTCGTGTTGTCGTGCTTGAGGAAGATCCGCGCGGCCTGCTCGTGGAAGGTGGGCAGGAAGTGCGGTACGGCCCGGCCCAGTCGGGTCGCGAGCTGGTCGAAGCCGTCCTTGGCCGCGCCGGGCTTGGTCTTGGCCTGCCGGTCCAGCCGCTCGATGTCACGGACCAGGGCCAGCGCGTGGTGGCCGTTCGCCGGGTCGTTGACCAGGGCCCAGGCCGGGAAGCCGAGCGCCTCGCGGCGGACCTGGCCGACCTCGGGCGCGTCCTGTTCGCGGGCCAGGCCCAGGAATCCGAGCGCCAGGTCCTCGGCCTCGCCCAGCGTCGCCGGGACCAGCCGGACGATCGGGCGGTCCTCGAACGCGGGGTGCAGGTAGGTGCGCACCGTGAGCGTGTCGATGTCGTCGCCGGTCAGGGTGCCGGCGGGCAGGATGCCGCCGGCGTCCAGCAGCACGCGGGACGGGTCGGGGGTGGTGCTCATGCCGCTTCCTCCGTGGTCTCGATCGTGCGGCCCGCGTACAGCGCGGCGCCCATGCGCATGCCTTCCGACCAGGCCACCGGCGGAACCCGGTCCAGGGTCAGCGTGCTGCCGCCCTCGGTCCAGGTGACCGAGCCGGTCTCGGTCGATTCGTAGCCGTCGTAGTCGCCCAGCCACATCCGGGCCTCGACCTCGCGGTCGCCGTCCAGCACCGCGCACACGGCCTGGCCGCCGCGCACCTGGTAGCCCAGTTGGGTGGCCCGGCCGATCAGGAAGCGCAACTGGTCGTAGCGCCCGCCGGAGAACTCCTCGATGCCGCTGCGGGTGCCGTCCAGGTCGGCGGGTCGGTGCCACACCTCGCGGTAGAGCTGCTGTACCCGCTGCTCGACGCCCAGTTCGACGGCGAACTCGCGCAGATCCTCCAAGTCCTCCAGCAGCACCGGGTGCGGGATCCGCACGGTCCGCGCGTCGAGGTAGACGGTGTCGCCGTCGGGGTCGACGATGCCGACGCCGCGCTCGGGGTCCGCGCCGCGCAGAAATCCGGCCACGTCGGCGCCGTCGGCGGTGACCACCAGATCGCGCAGTACCCGCTGCCAGGACGGATCCGGCCACACCCGGGACAACACCGCGACCGGGACCGGGAGCGAGCCGATCATCCAGCGCTCGACCGCGTCCTGGCACGAGCGGTCGTGCCGCTCCAGCCACTCGACGAGCTGTCGCAGGCCCACCACGGCCGGGTCCTCGGCGAGTTTCCCGGGCACCGACTTCAGTTGCCGCCCCTTGGCATTGCGGCACACCACCTTGCCGTCCTGCACGGCGACCTCATAGTCGCCCGCCCGGATCCATCCCACGATCGTTCCCTCCACAGCTCTTCGCGAATGTCGGTGACACCCCGTCAAATGCCAAGCGGCACAAGGCGCTCGGCGCCGGTGACCAGGTTGGCGGGAACGTTAGCCGCCGATTCCGACAGCGCCGTCACCCGCCAGGATGAAACCCCGGGGAAATCCGCCTTCGATGGCCGAATATCGCGCCCGAGAGGCAAACTCGGGGCGGCGCTTGGACTAACTTGCGTGGAATGACAGTGCCCGCCGCACCCCGAGGTCTGCGCAGCCTGATTCCCGGTCCCGGGCCGGAAGGGGATCCCGGCGCCACGGCCGGCGGTACGGCCGCCGGCGCGCCGATCTCGGCCTGCCCGGTGTCGCAGCCGGCCGAACCCGCGCCGGTCGCGGCGCGTACCCGCTCGATGCTGGACGCGCTGGCGCCGGTAGCGGTGCCGCGCGCGGTCGCCGAGGCGTCCGCGGACGTGTTGTGCGCGCTGGCCGCGACCGCGCCCGCGGAACTCGCGCAGGTGGCCCAGGAACTGGCTCTGCGGCTGCGCGCCGCCGCCCATCCGGCGTAACTTCACCGATCACGACCGCTCGTTCGGCCGTGTCGCCGTATCCGACGGCAGGTTGGCGCGTTGTTCAGGATCCACCCGCCGCGGGTGGGACCTGTACGAACCGAAAGGACCGACACAAGATGTCGCGTATCGCCAAGGCCGCAGTCCTGACCGCCACCGTGGGCGCCGCTCTCGCGGGCGCTGCCGGGCCCGCCATGGCCGGCTCCGAGGCGGACGGCGCGGCCGTGGGCTCGCCCGGCGTGCTCTCCGGCAACAACATCCAGGTTCCGGTTCACGTCCCGGTCAACTTGTGCGGCAACACCGTGAACATCATCGCGGCGCTCAACCCCACCATCGGCAACACCTGCATCAACGGCGGCTGACGTCGACATCGGCTGACGAACACTTCGGCCCCGCTCGGTGCGTTCTTCCACGCATCGAGCGGGGCCGCGTCGTGTGCCGCGACGACCGGCGGGGCGGATCGGAACCGGCGCCCGGCGGCCGGCCGGGGCTCCCCGGCTTCGGACCGGCCTTCATCGGTTCGTCGGTTCATCGGGTCGTCGGTTCGAACCGGGGTTCGGTGCGGCGCGGCGCCGGGGTAGGCATCCGCGCATGACGACCTACGCCCTGCACCACGTACAGCTCGCCATCCCGGCCGGCAGCGAGGACGCGTGCCGTGCCTTCTACCTCGGCGTCCTGGGCATGACCGAGGTGGCCAAGCCGCCGGTGTTGGCCGCGCGCGGCGGCCTGTGGGTGCGGGCCGGCACGCTGGAGATCCACCTCGGTGTCGAGGCCGACTTCCGACCCGCGCGCAAGGCGCATCCCGGCATCCTGGTCACCGACCTGGACGACGTGATGGCCAGACTCACCGCGAACGGCACCGAGGTCGTCCCGGACGGCGAGTTCCCCGGCCACCGCAGGTGCTACGCACAGGACGCGGTGGGCAACCGGCTGGAATTCCTCCAGCCGCTGTGACCGACCGCGCGGCCCGAGGTCACGGGCGGCGGGCCACCACGTCGATCTCGACCAGGATGTTCATCAGGTCCGAGCCGACCGTCGTGCGCACCGGGTACGGCGCGGTGAAGTACTCGCGGTAGACCTCGTCGTATCCGGCGAAGTCGCGCTTGAGGTGCTCCAGGTGGGTGGTCACCTTGACCACGTGGCTGAAGTCGAGGCCGGCCTCGGCCAGCACGGCCTTGAGGTTGTCCAGCACCTGGCGGGTCTGGGTGGCCACGTCGTCGCCCACGGTCGCGCCGGTGGCCGGGTCGATCGGGCCCATGCCCGCGGTGTAGACGAAGTCGCCGGCGTCGATGCCCTGCGAGTACGTGCCGCCCGGCTTGGGCGCGGCGTCGGTGCGGATTTCCTTGTGTGCCATGGGAGTTCGCTTCCTTGATCGCATTGTTCGTGCTTGTGGACAGTAGGTGAGCGGGCGGCTCAGCGGACGACCGCGTCGTCCTGGTGCAGCAGCCGCAGTTCGTCCCGGCGGGGCAGGCCCTCCCAGTCGCCGGGCACGGTGACCGCGAACGCGCCGGCCGCGGCGGCGGTGGCCACTCGGGCGGCGACCGAGCCGCCCTCGACCAGTTCGGCGAGATAACCGGCGGCGAACGCGTCGCCCGCGCCCACCGGGTCGACCGCGTCGACCCGGTGCAGCGGCACCTCGTGCGGCCGGCCGTCGACGAGCGCGACGGCGCCGCGCGAGCCCTGCTTGAGCAGCACCTGGGTGGGGCCCAGCGCACCGAGTTCGCGCGCGAGGTCGAGCACCGGGGTGTGCTCCGGCGCCTTGAGCACCAGGCGGGCCTCGTCCTCGGTGGCGAACACGATGTCCGCGCCGGCGGCCAGCGCGCGCAGTTCGGTCGCCGCGTCCTCGGCCGACCACAGCGCCTTGCGGTAGTTCAGGTCGAGCGAGACCGGGACGCCGGCCGCGTTCGCCTCGGCCACGGCCGCGCGGACCGCCGCGCGCGCGGTCGTGGACAGCGCGGGGGTGATGCCGGTGACGTGCAGGATCCTCGCCGAGCGCACCAGCGCGGGATCCACGTCCTGCGGGCACAACCGCGAACCGGCGCTGCCCGCACGGTAGTAGCGCACGTCGGTGGCCGCGCTGGTGCGCCGCGCCTTGACCATCAATCCGGTGGGCGCGTCCGGGTCGACCACCGCGCCGCGGGTGTCCAGCCCCTCGCCGCCGAGCACGGTCAGCACCAACCGACCGAACTCGTCGTCGCCCACCCGACCGATCCAGGCGGCCCGCCGGCCCAGTCGGGTGATCCCGATGGCCAGGTTGCTCTCCGCCCCGCCGGTGGCGACGTCGAGTGTGCGAGCGTGCCGCAGCGGGCCGATGTGCGGCGCGGTGAGCAGCACCATGGTCTCGCCGAGCGTGACCACGTCCGGGGCTTCCCGGGGTTCGGCGGTCATGATGTCCTCTCGCGTGATTCGCGTCATCGGTGGCATCGGATTCGGGGTCGGGTTCCGAGCCGGCGTCGCGCTCGGGTTCGGAGTCGGGTCGGGTTTCGGATTCGGGACGGCTCGGCCGCGGATCGAGGGTCGGGTGGCCGGCGCGGCGAGCCGAGCGGTGGGCTCAGAAGTGGGTGTTCAGCACGTCCACGACACGATGGTCGTCGTCCACCACCGGCACCGCGCGCCACTTGTCGAACGCCGTACAGGGGTGCGAGATACCCAGGCAGACCAGCTCGCCCGGGGCCATCGTGGTCCCGCCGAGGTCGACGTACGCGTGCTGGTCGTCCAGCTTGACCACGCGCGCCTCCCCCGCTTCGCGCATCGTCCCGTCCAGCGCGCGCACCCGCAGCGGAGTCGGCAGGTCCTGGTCGAACGGCACGTCCCGGCGGCCCGCGCCGAGCACGGCCAGACCCGGTTCGGGCGCGGAGAGCACCTGTGCCCACACCTCCAGGGCGGCCGCGAGCGAGCCCTCCTCGGGGTGCCTGGCGAACGGCGTCACGCGCGTGTAGAAGCCGTCGTCGTGCGAGACGTAGGCGCCGCTGCGCAGGATGATCGTGCGGTCCGGCAGCGGCTTGCCGTCCGGCGCGAGCACGTCCACGACCGCGTCGAACCAGGCGCTGCCCCCCGCCGAGACGATCGGCGTCCCGGGCACCAGGTCGGCGATCGCGTCGGCCAGCCCGGCCAGTTCGCGCATCCAGTCCGACACCGCCGCGGCGTCCGGCAGGCCGCCCTCGTAGCCGGCCACGCCCGCCACGGTCAGCCCCGGCACCTCGGCCGCGGCCCGGGCCAGTTCGACGCCCTCGGCGATGTCGCGGCAGCCGGCCCGCCCGCCCGGGCGGCCCAGCTCGACCAGCACCGACAACTTCCCGCCGGGCACCGCCGCCAGCGCCCGCGCGGCGACCTCGACGCCGGCCCGGGAGTCCACGTAGAACAACAGGTCCGGCCGGGTGGCGGCCCAGCGCAGCACCTTCTCGTCCAGCACCTCGTTGGCGATCAGGATCCGGGGCACCCGGAACCGGTGCGCGGCCAGCGCCTGGTTCGCGGTCGCCACGCTGATCCCCCAGGCACCGGCTGCCAGTTGCTCGGCGAACAGCTCGGGCGACATGGTGGTCTTGCCGTGCGGCGCGAACAACACGCCGTGCCGCGCGGTGTACTCGCTCATCGTGGCCACGTTCGCGATCAGCGCGGACTTGCGCGCGACCATCACCGGCCACGTGAACGGCCCGTCGAACAGGCTGTGTTCGGCGGCACCGAGTTCGTCGTCGGTGAGTTCCTCATACGGCAGCCAGGTGCCCTTGGTGTATGAGTCGAGGGTCATCGGGTCGCTCCCAGGGTGCGCGATACACGGAGGGCCGCCCCCGCGACGGCGGGTCCCAGCTCGCGGACCCGCGCGGCGGTGACGCGGGACGTGAGACCGGAGACCGACAGCGCTCCGACCACGACGTCGTTGTGATCGAAGATAGGCGCTGCGACACAGCGCACCTCGGGCTCGTTCTCCCGATCGTCCACCGAGTAGCCCCGGTTGCGGATCCGGGCCAGTTCGGTACGCAGCAGCACCGGGTCGGTGAGGGTGCGGGCGGTGACGGTGGGCAGGCCAGCGTCGACCACCTGCGCGAACACGTCCTCGGGCAGCCAGGCGAGCATCGCCTTGCCCACGGCCGTGCAGTACATCGGCGCGCGGCTGCCGATCCGCGACGCCATCCGCACGGCGGTCTCGTTCTCGACCTTGTCGATGTAGACGATGTGCGGCGCGTCCGGAACGCACAGGTGCACGGTGCCGCCCGCCTCGCGCATCAGCCGGTGCGCCTCCTCGGCGGCGGCGGTGCGCAGGTCGATGCCGGCCAGGTACGCCTGGCCGAGCGCGAGCGCGCCGGGGCCGAGCCGGAAGTGGCCGTGCCGGCGGTCCCGGGCGAGCAGCCCGGTGTCCAGGAGCGGCTGGGCCAGGCGCAGCACGGTGCTCTTGGACAGGCCGAGCGTGTCGGCGAGTTCGGTCAGGTTCAGGCCCTCGGCGCCCGCGTGGTCGCGGACCTCCTCCAGGACGGCGAGTGCGCGGCGCAGCGACGCGGACTGGTTGCGCGCCGCCGGCGGGCGGTCCTCGCCGCGCGGTCCGCCGCGGGTCTCGCCGCGGGGCTCGCTCGGCGACTCGTGGGCGCCGCGCTCGTGCTCGTGAGTGCTCACTGGCATGTCCTCAGGACGGTCCGACCGGGCGCCCGGGCGTGTTGCCCGTCAGGGCTCCGGACGAGAGTACGGGGACACCGGCCACCAGGACGTCGTCGATGCCGGCGGCGGGTCGGCGGGCGTCGCCGTAGTCGGCGAGGTCGGCCACCCGGGTCGGGTCGATCACCGCGATGTCGGCGGCCAGGCCGACCCGGAGCAGGCCCCGGTCGGTCAGCCCGAAGCGGCGGGCCGGGTGCGACGCGAGGTGCACGGCGGCCTGTTCCCAGGTCCAGTCGCCCAGTTCGACCACGTGTCGGGCGAGCAGTCGGGCGAACGCGCCCCAGCCGCGCGGGTGCGGGCTGCCGCCGATGTAGATGCCGTCGGAGCCGCCGATGTGTGCGGGGTGGCGCAGCAGCGCGCGGACCGATTCGTCGCTGTTGGTCGGCGGCTGGTCGAACACGGCGCTCGCCACCAGGTCGGTGGCGATCAGCAGGTCGGCGCAGAATTCCGCGGGACTCGCACCGGCCTCGGCGGCGGCGTCCACGAGGCGGCGGCCCTCGGCCCAGCGGAAGTCGGCGGCGGGCACGTGCGCGAGGGTGATCCGGGGCCACAGGGCCGGGTCCACCTCGTCGGCCAGGAGGCGTCGGGTGGCCGGTCGGGCCAGTGCGTCCACCACCCGGTCGGGATCGGGATCGTCCAGCGCGCGGGGCAGCGCGACCATCGCCAGGATGCTGCAGCCGCGCAGGTAGGGGTACGCGTCGTAGGTGAGGTCCAGGCCCTCGGACCGGGCCGCGTCCACCATCGCGATCAGTTCCTCGGCCGGGCCGTGGTAGTGCGAGACGTGGGTGGCCACGCCCGCCGCGCGGGCCACGTCGAGCATCTCGCGCATGGCCGGTCCGGCGGCGCCCTCGTAGCCGCGCATGTGCGAGACGTGCGGCAGGCCGCGGGCCGCGACGGGGGCGAGCAGGGCGGCCAGCTCGGCGGTGTCCGCGTAGCGGCCGGGCACGTATTCCAGGCCGGTGGACAGGCCGCACGCGCCCTCGTCCAGGCCCTGTTCGACGGCCTTGGTCATCGCGGCCAGCTCGGCGGCGTCCGCGGGGCGCGCGGTGGGGCCGAGCGCGCTGTAGCGGACGGTGCCGTGCGGCACGAGGTAGGCGGTGTTGACCGCGGTGCTGCGGTCGTAGGTGTCGAGCAGGTCGGCGACCGAGACCGGACCTTCGCCCAGGCCGGGGTGGGTGCCGTTGATCGCCGCGAAGTAGCGGGTCGCGTAGGCCAGCGCGGCGGGGGTGGCGGGGGCGTAGGACAGGCCGTCCTGGCCGAGCACGAAGGTGGTCACGCCCTGGCGCAGCGCGGCGAGCTGGACGTCGGGGTCGAGCACGGCGGCGTCGCCGTGCACGTGGGCGTCGACGAAGCCGGGCGCCACGTACCGGCCGCTCGCGTCGAGCTCGGTCGCGGCCCGGGCGCCGTCCAGGCGGCCGATCGCGGCGATCCGGTCGCCGGTGATCGCGACGTCGGCCCGGAAGGCGGGTGCGCCGGTGCCGTCGAGCACTTGCCCGCCGCGCAGCAGTACGTCGTACATGCGAGCCCTCCCTGCCCTTCGTGGTCCCTCGCGTCCGAGCCGGTCGGAACGGGCGGTGTCCTGCGGATGGCCGACGGATCGACCGAGCAGGGACGTTACGTGTCCGTGAGCGCTCGGTGCCACTTTCGCAGCACACCATTTTGCAGTGCACAACGTTCGGCGGGACGCCTTGTCGGAACGCGGCGCCGCTTTCTAACGTCCCGCTCACGCCGCACCGGATGTTTCCCCCCTTGCGGCCCGTTCGTGTCGATTGATGCAGACGTCCAGACGTACAGGCCGACCCTCGGGTCGCGGCATCCCCGCGATCGCTCCGGCCTGCCTCGCCGCAGGAGGAATTGTCGTGAAGATCCGGAGTTTGGCCGCCGTCGCAGTGGCCGGCATCGCGCTGGCGGCGTGCGCGCCGGGCACGGCGTCCAAGTCGAAGTCCGCCGACGAACAGACCGGCACGCTCAAGGTGTGGCTGTACGACGAGGCGAACCGCGGGCCCAAGGAGAAGGTCGTCAACGCGGCCGTCGCCGAGTTCAAGGCCGCGCACCCGAAGGTGAACGTCGAGCTCGGCTACATACCCACCGACGCCGGCCCGCGCGCGGAGAAGATGAAGGGCGCGTTCAACGATCCGAACAGCGCGCCGGACGTGGTCGAGTTCGGCAACACCGACCTGTTCGGCTACGTCCAGGCCGGCGGTCTCGCGGACATCTCCGCCGACCTGGGCAACTGGTCCGAGGCGGGCGACCTGCCCAAGGACCTCAAGGACACCACGCTGGTCGACGGCAAGACCTACGGCCTGCCGTGGTGGCTGGGCCTGCGCTCGCTGTACTACCGCACGGACGTGTTCACCGAGCTCGGCCTGAAGCCGCCGACCTCGTACGCCGAGCTGGTCGACGCCGCGAAGAAGGTGCGCGCGGCCAAGCCGGACATGTTCGGCATCGCGGTCGGCGGCAAGTACACCTTCGGCGGTCTGCCCTTCCTGTGGGCCAACGGCGGCGATATCGCCACCCAGCAGGGCGGCAAGTACGCGGCCTCGATCGACTCGCCGCAGTCGCAGGCGGGCGTCAAGGCGTACACCGACCTGTTCTCCAAGGACATCTGTCCGCCCCAGCAGTGCGCCGACCTGACCGGCGGCAAGACCGTGGAGGCCTTCGCGGCCGGCACCGCGGGCATGGCGATCCTGCCCAACTCCTCGCGCAGCGCGGTCGAGGCGGGCGTGGCCAAGGGCAAGTACGCGGTGGTCCCGCTGCCGGGCAACGCCCCGGGCTCGATCGCGCCGGCCTTCTCCGGCGGCAACGACCTCGGCGTGATGAAGTCCTCGCAGCACCGCTCACTCGCGGTCGACTTCATGAAGATCCTGGGCGGCAAGAAGTACCAGCTCCAGATGTTCGACGCGATGGGCAACCTGCCCACACTCGCCTCGGCGCGTGGCGACGTGGTGGCCAAGGACCCGTGGCTCAAGCCGTTCATCGACACCCTGAACGCGGGCACCAAGTTCGTGCCCAAGGACGCCGCGTGGGCCAAGATCGACTCGCAGTCCGTGGTGCCGACCATGTTCCAGAAGGTGGTCACCGGCAAGTCCGACGTCCCGGGGGCGACGGGCGAGGCCAAGACCGCGATCGACAACGCGTTCGCCGGGAAGTAGCACGGTGACCACGACCACCACGCCCGCGCGGGCGGACCGGCCGGCCTCGGCCCCGGTCCGCCCGCGCGGCGGCGCGAAGAAGACGAGGCCCGGGCGGCGCCGCTCGTGGATGCCGCTGTGGCTGTTGCTGCCCTCCGCGGTCGTCCTGATCCCGCTGTTCGGCTACCCGCTCTACCAGCTCGGCCTGCTCTCCTTCCTGAAGTTCGGGCAGCCGCAGGCCTCGGCGGGCGAGGTCGCGGAGTTCGTCGGCTTCGACAACTACTCGACCCTGCTGGGCGACGACCAGTTCTGGGACGTGCTGACCCAGACCGTGATCTTCGCGGCGGCCTGTGTGGTGGCCACCCTCGCGGTCGGCGCGGCGCTCGCGGTGCTGTTGACCCGGATCGGCAAGTGGCCGCGGCTGCTGCTGATGTTCGCCGCGCTCGGCGCGTGGGCGGCCCCGGCGATGACCGGCTCGACGGTGTGGATGTTCCTGTTCGACACCAACCTGGGCCTGGTCAACGAGGTCCTGGGCATGCAGGGCCACAACTGGTTCTACGACAAGTGGTCCGCGTTCGCGCTGGTCGGCGTCGTGGTGGTGTGGCACTCGTTCCCGTTCGTGATGATCTCGCTGTACGCGGGCATCGAGTCGATCCCGGTCTCGGTCCTGGAGGCGGCCCGGCTGGACGGCGCGTCCACCTGGACCACCTTCCGGCACGTGATGTTGCCGATCCTGCGGCCGATCCTGACCATCGTGGTGATCCAGTCGATCATCTGGGACTTCAAGGTCTTCACCCAGATCTACGTGATGACCGGGGGCGGCGGCATCGCCGGCCAGAACCTGGTGCTCAACGTGTACGCGTACCAGAAGGCGTTCGCGTCCTCGGACTACAGCCTGGGCGCGGCGATCGGCGTGCTGATGACGCTGATCCTGCTCGTCGTCACGGTCTTCTACATCCGCGCGCTGCGTCGCTCCGGGGAGGAGCTGTGAGCACTGTGTCCACTTCTTCGGGCTCCGCGGTTCCCGGGTCGGGCGCCGCCGCCGTTCGCCCCGACCGGCCGCGTCGCCCCGTCGGGCCGCGTCGCTCCAAGGGGAACCGGAAGGTGTCCCGGCGGATCGCCAACACGACCGCGATCGTCGTCGCGCTGCTGACGGTGTTCCCGCTCTACTGGATGGTGCTCTCCGCGATCAAGCCGGACGGCGAGATCAACTCGGTGAACCCGCGGCCGTGGACGTGGCATCCGACGCTGGACAACTTCCGCGACGCGTTCGGGGTCAGCGGCTTCGGCGGCTATTTCCTCAACAGCCTGATCGTGGCGACCGTGGTGGTCGTACTCTCCGGACTGGTGTCGTTCCTGGCGGCGGTGGCGCTGACCCGGTTCAACTTCAAGTTCCGCACCACGATCCTGGTGATGTTCCTGGTCGCCCAGATGGTGCCGGTCGAGGCGCTGACCATCCCGCTGTTCTTCCTGGTCCGCGACATCGGCACGGTGGCCCCCGGATTCGGGCTCAGCACGCTGGGCTCGCTGATGCTGGTCAACCTGGCCTTCTCGCTGCCGTTCGCGATCTGGATGTTGCGCGGCTTCGTCAAGGCGATCCCCGAATCGCTGGAGGAGGCCGCCCGGATCGACGGCGCGAACCGGTTCACCATCCTGTGGCGGATCCTGTTCCCGCTGGTCGCGCCCGGGCTCGCGGCCACGTCGGTGTTCTCGTTCATCACCGCGTGGAACGACTTCGTGTTCGCGAAGACCTTCATCCTGGACACCGACCACCAGACGCTGCCGGCGGCGCTGATGGTGTTCTTCAAGCCGGACGAGAACGACTGGGGCGGCATCATGGCCGCCTCCACCCTGATGACCATTCCGGTCCTGATCTTCTTCGTGCTGGTCCAGCGGCACCTGGTCTCGGGGCTCGGCGGAGCGGTGAAGGACTGATTCCTCCATGACCACCTCCTCGTCCTCCTCGACCGGCGCCTCCTCCTCGCCGTCGCCGGCGACGTCCGTGCTGCCGCGGCCGGCTCGGGTCGTCCCGGGCGCGGGCACGTTCACCCCCACCGCGACCACGGGTGTGACCCATCCGCCGGAACTGGCGGCCGAGGCGGCGTGGTTGCGCGGCGCGCTCGGCCCGGCGACCGGATGCCTCCTGGGGTCCGGTCCGGGCATCACGCTGCTGCTCGACCCGGACGCGCTGCCGGTCGAGGGGTACCGGTTGGAGGTCACCGCGACGGCCGTCGAGCTGCGCGGCGGTTCGGCGGCCGGGGTGTTCGCGGGTCTGCAGACGCTGCGCCAACTGCTCCCGGCGGACGCGTTCCGGCGCGCGCGAGTGGGCACGGCCGGGTGGTCGCTGCCGGTGTGCGTGATCGAGGACGAGCCGGCCTTCGCCTGGCGCGGGGTGATGCTGGACGTGGCCCGGCACTTTCTGCCCAAGCAGGACGTGTTGCGCTTCGTGGATCTGATGGCTGTGCACCGGTTGAACGTGCTGCACCTGCATCTGACCGACGACCAGGGCTGGCGGATCGAGGTGCCGGGGTGGCCGCGGCTGACCTCGGTGGGCGCGTGGCGCACGGGCAGCATGCGGGGATCGCGGCAGCACGAGATGTTCGACGAACGTCCGCACGGCGGCTACTACACCGGTGCGGACCTGCGCGAGATCGTCGCGTACGCGGCCGATCGGCACATCACCGTGGTGCCCGAGATCGACCTGCCGGCGCACGTACAGGCGGTGGTGGCGGCCTATCCGTCGCTCGGCGCGGTACCGGTGGAGGGGGTGCGCACCCGGTGGGGCGGGTTGTCCGACGGGGTGCTCGCGCCGACCGAGGAGGCGCTGGGGTTCTGTCGCGACGTGCTGGCCGAGGTGTGCGCGATCTTCCCGTCCCGGTACGTGTGCGTGGGCGGCGACGAGGTGCCGACCGGGCCGTGGGAGCGGATGGGGCACCCCGATCCGGGGTCGCTCGGCGGCTGGTTCGTGGCCGAGTTGGCCAGGATGCTGGCCGCGCGGGGGCGGCGGCTGTTCGGCTGGGACGAGGTCCTGGCGGGCGGCGCGGCGGTGCCGGCGGACGCGCTGATCGGCGGCTGGCGCGGCGAGCACGGCACGATCGCGGCGGCGCGGGCCGGCTTCGAGGTGGTGGCGTGCCCGGACACCTCGGTGTACTTCGACTACCGGCAGAGCGAGGGCGCGGACGAGCCGATTCCGGTCGGGCCGTTGTTGACGTTGGCGGACGTGTACGCCTTCCGGCCGGTGCCCTCGGCGCTGACGGCCGAGGAGGGCGCGCGAGTGCTGGGCGGGCAGGCGCAGATCTGGACCGAGCACATGGACTCGGTCCGGCGGATCGACTACATGGCGTTCCCGAGGTTGTGCGCGTTCGCCGAGGCGGTGTGGTCGGGTCCCGGCGACTTCGCCGAGTTCACGGAGCGGTTGACGTCGGCGCACCTGGCTCGGCTGGACGCGCTGGGGGTGGAGTACCGGCCCTTGGCCGGACCGCATCCGTGGCAGACCCGGCCGGACGCGATCGGGTGGCCTCGGGAGCGGGCGGATCGTGAGGCGGAGTTGTTGGAGTTGACGAGGGACATTCGGCGGGGGGTTTGAGGCGGGACTGGGCGGGGGTTGAGGCGGGGCTGGGGCGGGGGTTGAGGCGGGGCTGGGGCGGGGGTTGAGGCGGGGCTGGGGCGGGCGGGGCTGGATCGAGGCATTCGAGCCGAGACATCTGACGCCGCGTCAGCTACGGTCGGGCTGCGGCGGGCTGCGGGTCGTAGTGCGTCGCGGGACGCGGTGGGCTGCGAGTCGCGTTGCGTTCCGTTGCGGGACGCGATGCGCCGTGGGTCGAGCCGTGGCCGTCGGTCGAAGCGTCGAGAGGTCGAGAGGTCGCCGTCATGTCGTCCGGATACCACGCGATTCCGAATCTGATCGGGCTGTACGCCGAGCGCATCGACGCCGGCGACTACGCGGGCGTGGGCGAGTTGTTCGCGCACGCGGTGATCACCGCCGAGGGCCAGGACCTGAAGGTGGCCGGGGCGGACGCCGCCCGGGCGATGTTCGAGGCGTGGACGCGCCGCTATCCCGACAACGGCACACCGCACACCCGGCACGTGACCACGAACCTGATCCTGGACGTGGACGACGAGGCGGGCACCGGAACGTGCCGCAGCTACGTGACGGTCTTCCAGGCGCTTCCCGACTTCCCGCTCCAACCCGTCTTCACTGGCCGCTACCACGACACCTTCGAACGGCCCGAGGGAACCTGGCGCTTCACCCGGCGCCACATGATCACCGACTACGTGGGCGACCTGAGCCGGCACCTGAACCAGTCGTTGTGACCGGGTGGGCGTGCCCGACTCGTGGTGACGCGCCGAAGCGCGCCCGACCGGACCGGTCGTCGTGACGGAGCGAGGTACACCCGACGGTCGGCCCGATCACACCGGACCGCTCGTGGCGTCCCCGCGGTTCCGGCAGCCGGTGCGGGCCGCGCCCGCTCCGCGCGCCTACTCGAACGTGACGCCCTCCGGTGGTACGTCCACCCGGCTGTCGTCGTCGAGGATCGGGACGCCGAGGCGTTCGTGGGCGATGCGTTGCGCGGCCAGCGCCTGGGGCAGGCGCGCTTCGTAGCCACCGCCGAGGAGTGCGGCGGCTCGGCGCGGGGTGACCAGGGCGCGGCTCCACGACCATCCCGTCGCCGGGTCGGGGGCGAGCGGTCCGAGTGAGGCGATCCGGGCGGCGCTGCGGGACCTGACGTCGCCGCCGTCCGGGTCGGACAGATAGCCCACATGGGTGGTCTTGCCCAGCACCGCGTTGGCCTCCTCGGCGACCTCGCGCGTCAGGGTCGCGAGCGCGTCCACGTCCTCAGGTTCGGCGCCGCCGCCGGGCAGCGCGTACCCGTCGTCCGGGTCACCGACCAGCAGGACCCGACCCTCCGGGTCGAACAGCCAGCCCGCCGCGCGGCGGACCGGGGCCCCGGCCGGGATCGGTTCGTCCTCGTGCCACACCCGCTCCTTGGCCGGCCGGTACTCGCGCCCGTCGACCACGTACAGACACGCCCCCGACGCGTACGCCTCCAACGCCACCGACACCCGCCGCCGAGTCCGCCCGGCAAAGCGCGGCAGCGCCTGGTCGGGCGTGAGCACGTACACCGCGTGTGACCCGGCGTCGACCGGGACCAGTGCGGCGACCTGCTCGTCGGTCAGCGTCGGCCCGTCGAAGAGGAAGTCGAGCACGACCCGGCCGTACGCCCCGGCCGTCGAGGTGCACACCGCGAGCAACCGGCCGACGGTGAGGTCGAGAGCCAACACCTCCCGCACCGCACGCCGGGCGGCCTCGTGCGGAGCCTCCCCCGGCTCGGCCGTCCCGCCCGGAAGGCCGAGTCCCGGCTTGCGACCGGGATCCAACACCACCAGCCCGCCATGCCGATCGCGCAGCAGGACGGACGCGGCCACCGGCATCCCCGGCGAGGTCGCGTGGTAGTCGATCGGTCCCTGGGATACCGGCTCGTCGTTACCGCTCACGCTCATCCGCTCCCCCGCCGCGTCCGTCGTAGTCGTGGCTCCATCCTGGCCGACGATCGGATGTACCGAATTTCGGGGGCTGGATGCGGGGCCGGAGGCGGGGCGAACGTGGGGCGGATGGGCGGGTCCGATGCGCGAGTTCGGCGCGGGTGCCGGGGGCCGGGCACCGGGGCCGGCCGGGTACCAGGGCCGGGTACCGGGGCCGGGTACCGGGGCCGGGAGTCGGGGCCGGGAGTCGGGTGCGGGTACCGGGGCCGGGAGTCGGGTGCGGGAGTCGGCCACGGATGCCGCCGCTACGGGGTGTCGCGCAGCATCTCGATGGCCTCGGTCGGGTCGAGTTCGGTGTCCTTCGCGGGCGCCCACCGCGCGAGGACGTCGGCGGCGCCGAAGGCCATCTCGGCGGGCAGGCCGACGGCCGTCAGGGCCGCGGCGACCTCTCTCATCTCCGGCTCCCAGCGCCAGGCCTTGGCGGCGGCATCCGCGATGTAGTCCGGCTCCGCGAGATGCCGCGTGGAGTGATCCCGGGCGATGTCGAGCAGTTCCGCCCCGACGCCGTATTCGCTCGCCATCGCATGCGCCACGGCGGCAAGCGCCCTGCTCGCCTTCTGATAGCTCGCGAACGACAACTTCAGCCCGGACGCCTGCCCGATCCCGCCGGGAAGGGCTCGCACCCGCACCCTCGTGTCGGCGAACAACTCGGCGACACGAGCCACCTCGTCGCCCGCACCGGACAGGTAGAGGCGAGGAGACCGGGTCGGCGAAGGCGGGGACCCGACCACACCTCCATCGACAACGGCGGCGCCGCCCGCGCCAAGCAGCGCGGCCATGCGCCCCATCCGCTCCGGGCTCACCGCGTTCGCCTCCACGTACAACCCGGCGTACCGCCGCTCGGCGACCGAACGGGCAACCGCCTCCGCCGCCCCGGGAGGGCACAGCGAGATCACACAGGCACAGCGATCGAGCAACTCGTCGAGCTCCTCGACGGGTTCGAGACCGAACCTGTCCGCGCGTGCCGCGGTCGCCGCACCACGACCCGTGGGACACCACAACACGGTGATCCCGCGGCCGGTCAACTCCCCCGCCACCGCCGCGCCCATGCTGCCCGGATGAAGAATTCCGATCGTGGTCATGAGGCCCCTCGAAGCAGGTGGGCCGGGGTGAATCGATCCGGCGCCCGGTCACGCACAGCCTGCCGGATCAGCACCGCGGACTCGTCCGGCGACGTCCGATCGGTCCGCACGATCACGGACCACCGCACCTCGCGGTGCGCCTCCAGATCGGCGTACGTCTCCTCCCAGACCCGCAACCGAGCATCACCGTCGACATCACCCCGACCGACCGAACGCTCGGCGGTGACGTCCCGCGAACACCACAACAGAACCCGCGTCCAGTGCACCGGATACGCCGCAAGCGCGAAGACCGCGTCGACCTGTCCGACGTGCACCACGGGAACACACCCGCGTGCCGTAAGCCGATCGAGCTCGGGTACGTCCGTCGCGTATTCCGCCCCGTAACGCCGGTTGCCGTGCACGATCAACCCGTCCCGCCGCATCCCCGCCAACACCCGGGAATCCGTCATGCGATACCCGGACGAACGCCCCGGCCCGGCCTTCAACCGCCGGAAGTGAACAAACGCCCCGTCCAACCGCGACAAAGCCGCCGTGACCGTGTCCTTCCCAGCCGCCGGCGGCCCATAAAGAACCACAGCCCCCGAAGTCACCGCCACCCTCCCCACCCACAACCCATGAGCGCAGCAGTATGCCGCCGACCCCACCCCACCCGCCCACCACCCACAACCCGCCGAACGGCCGGCCTCCGGACACGACAAAGGCCCCCGACCAGCGTTTCCGCTGGTCGGGGGCCTTCGTTTCGGTGTGGCGGGTGTTGGGTTCGAACCAACGTAGGCATACACCGGCAGATTTACAGCCCGCGCAATGACGTCGTTAGACATCGTTCTGACGTGCTCAAAGTGAAAGAACGAGAGCGACCCCGTCCCCGCGCCCCTCAGGTACCCCATCCGTGTGATCTTTCCTCCGACACAGCACAGCCCACGAGCACACCTATCGCCGAACCCAGCTCAACGCGGGTCATCCCGTGTTGTCAGCCTCGCATCACTCGGCGCGCTGCGCAGACGATGGCGGATCGCTAGCACTGTTCGCATGGGACGACGCAGTCACCTCTGCACGGGCACGAGGCATGTCAACCACCTGTGATGCTGCGCCCCGAGGCGGGAGGCAGGACGTTCGTCGTTCATCACGCATAAGTACGCTGTCAGCCGCAACTGCCAGACTCGCCGCCATGCGCGAAGTGCAGCGTCTACAGAGGCCTCTAACGGCCCATCGCCGCTTCCGGAACGATCACGGGCTCTTGGATTCGGACAAGTTGATGCAGTCCCAGGGGGGCAAGCCGAGCAGTAGCATCCTGGCAGCTGCTCGTCCACTCGCGCGGTGTCTTGATGCTTTGGGAGTCTGCATGCCAGCAACCAGGGGACGGCGCGGTCATGCGCGGGTAGCGATTCTCACAGCGATCGAGGACGAAACACAGGCGCTTCGACGAATCAGCAACCTCGGGCAGCGCATCCCTGGGACTCCCTATTTCATAGCGCCAGAATCCAACGCTCAATACCCGAATGTAATTCATAGAGAGGTCGACCGCAATAATCTCCAAGCAGGAGAGCGGGTACGAGAGGTGATTGAACACTGGCAGCCCGAACTACTTGTGCTTTGCGGGATCGCAGGCGGTATCGGAAATCGCCAAGACATCAAGGTCGGCGATATTGTGATTCCACAGTATATTCATTACTGCTCTTTTGCCAAACTAACTGAAAGCGGGTCACAAAGGCGCTATATTCCATTCGATTACCCGTCCATCAATCTTCACTCGGACTATGCCGCTCCGTTGAGAGACGACAGCACGTGGCTGACTGACGAACTCAGAAGTACCCTGCCTGACGGCTGCTCTCCAAAAGTTCTTATTGAGAGCCTCATTGCCGGCGACAAAATCTACGGTGATCCTGACTCCGAGGAGCAGCGTAAAATTATCGCGCAATACGATGAAGCTGTAGCTATTGACATGGAGTCGGTCGGGTTCTGCCGTGGCGTAGCCGCTTCGAGGAATAACCCACAATACAACCCACGTCTTCTGATTGTGCGAAGCGTGTCCGACATCATTGACGAACCCAATAATAATGAAATGCGAAAGATCTGGCGCCCACACGCATGCGCGATCGCTAGTTTCTTCACTTGGAGAGTAGTCAGTGATATTCTGAATCACGAAACTGACCCTAGGCAGATTACGGAGCCCGCAGCATGACCTCCGAAACGAGCCGTGCGAGCCTCTGGGCTGACGTAGCTAATCTAGCTTTCCAGGTACTGAATTCCATCACGGGCGAGCGAGATCACTTCGAGCTCAAAGTTGCTTGGCCAGAATCCTACGATCAATTGCTTTCCTCTCGTTGGAACCAGGAGTCAGTCGGCACCCCATTGGCAGCAACAGCTCTTGAATATGGACGTGTAATCCTTAGCGCTGAGGCCGGTAGCGGGAAAACCCACCTCCTAGCGCGCGCTGGTATTGACGCTCTCCAGAATCATGAGGCGATTCCCGTATGGGTTCCTCTTAGAGACATTCCATCGATTGTCGAGGCAAAAGGCCCCGATTCGTTCCTCCGTGCAATTGTGGAACTAGGCCGGCCATCCCTAAAACCCGTACTAGCCAGCTCGGGGAAGGTTCCGCCCGTACTAATCCTTGCGGATGGATTGAATGAAATCCCCAAGGAATACTCGCAGCAAACGCTCGATGCGCTGGACGAAATGGCTCGTCGCTATCCTTTTATCAGCGTAATCGTAAGTGAGCGGCTAGCTAGGCGCCCTCTTCCCGTCGATCGGTGGCGACTTGCCACAGTCCTGCCCTTGTCTGAGGACCAAGTCCGCAGAACGTTCGAGGCGAACTCGGAAGCGTATCCAGTCCCTCAAGTAATAAAGCTTCTTAAGAATCCGTTCTTTCTCGATACGGCCTCTAGGTTCCGTCTCGACGGTTCAAGCAGGGCAAAAATCATTGAGGCATATTTTCGTGAGCCTGCCGGGCTTGACTCAAAGGCCCTTGATCGACTAGGTGAAGTCGCATTCAAGGCATACTCTCGTGAGCGTGGGATGCTGATCCCGAAAGAGCTTCTCGCCTCACAAGGGAAAAGCACTATCCAAGCTCTAACCAGGGCAGAAATGCTTCGGAAAAGTGATAAGTTCTTCTGGTTTTCACACCATCTCTTCCATGACTATCTCGCATCACGACACCTAGTACAGCATTCCTCCCAATGGGGATGGGAAGCATTTGATATTGTCACGACGGGCGCTGCATCATTTGACGCCCTGCGCTTGGCCGTGGATCAAATTCGCGACCCAAACCTGGCTGACGACTTTGTGCGGCTAGTGTACGACTGGAACTACTTTGGAGCCGCTTATTCATTGGTTCCTGGCCGCGTCAGCTACGAGATGCGCGTGTCATTGCTCGCCATGCTGGCTGACAAGCGTTGGGACCCAGTCGCAGCCACCGTACAGATGGTCACCGATGCGCTGCGAGTCGACTCCACTCCATTCTCTGAGGAGTTGCTTGAGGTGCATTCACGATCAGACCTCTTGCGTCTGATCGGAGACATTTCCTCACCGAATCAGCGATTCATCCACTGGCAAACAATATTCACTATTCCCGACGATGAGTTCGTTGATGCCGATGTGGTCCGCAACCTCCGTTCTGACGACCCAGTGGAGGCATGGACTATGGCAAATGTTCTACGTCGTTGTCGCCTAACAACCGATGGCGAAAACGAGCTTCTCAATATTGCAAGCAGTGATTCAGCCGTGTGCCGATGGCGAGCCGTACACGTACTGGGGCTGCATCCAAGTAAGAGGAACGCCGAAGTCGTCGAAAGACTGACTCGGGATTCGCATCGATGGGTCAGATACGGCGCGGTGCGCGCCGCCGTAGAAATCGCCGCTAAGACCCCGGATACGCAGCTTAGAGCTGACCTAGTCGGTGCCCTCCTTCAAGAGGTAGTGGCTGATCATATGGATAGCAAAATGCTGCAGGAGCTCGCCAGGGTCTTGGACTTTAGACCGCAGCCTATTGGATGGCCTGAAGCCGTGGCACCTCTCGTCCAACAACTAGCAGGAACGTCAAGGAATCTGCTTGAGCAGGATCGGTGGACTTCTCTGATGTCAAATATCTCCTCCGGAAGAGGTACCTCGTGAACACTCTGTCTGACGCTATCCGAAAATCTCTTTCAGATGTTGCATGGCTAGCTCGGGATAATGCAAGGACACACGGGCCCACCCGAGTCGGCTGCGCCGTGCTGTCTACCGACGGAAGAATTTTTGCAGGGTGCAATATCGAGCACCGATTCCGCTCACACGATATCCACGCAGAAGTTAACGGAATCTCATCACTAGTAGCAGGAGGAGGGACTGGTCTCGTGGCAGTCCTAATCGCAGCCGAGAGGGATAGGTTTACCCCTTGCGGAAGCTGTATGGACTGGATATTTGAACTTGGCGGAGAGGAGTGCATCGTTCTAAGCGAGCAAACCCCAGGATATATTGTCCACGAACTCAGAGCCGTAGAACTCATGCCATATTACCCGCGCTAGTGAAATCTTTTCCATTCTACTATCCCTTGGAGCTGAGTCGAATTGTCTAGCATGGAGTTAGCTAAGATTGAATATGAAAGACTAAAGGAAGAGCAGGTTCGAAGAATTGGATTCCGCGACAATCTTATATACGTGGCGCTAGTTTCCTCTGGCGCCATCTTCAGCTTCTCGATGAGCAAAACGGACCAGCTCCACGCACTACTCATCCTTCCCTTTGCTCTTTCCGTCCTGGGGTGGACGTACCTTGTCAATGACGAAAAGATCTCAGCCATTGGCGAATACATCCGTGGGGAATTGAGCAATCGCCTCGTCGCACAAGGCGCGGCACAAGGTGGGCAGCCTTTTGGATGGGAAAGGTTTCATCGAGTCGACAGTCGGCGTGTATGGCGAAAGCGCACTCAAACTGCCGTAGATCTATTATCCTTTTGTGCACCATCCGCCACTGCCATTATCATCTTTATGGTGAGGGGGACGTCCGTACCCTTACGCTTCATCGCAGCCCCGCTTGAAATTCTCGTGGTTCTTCTGCTGTCGTGGGCATTCTGGAATTTTGCCGACCACTCCAATACCGCTTAGCGCCGCAATTTGTATCACTCGCCCCAGATACGTCCATCGGGACGAACGGCGTGGACCCGGGATGCCTGTAGGTCGGTCTGTCTCTGAATCGCACTGCAACGACCCGGGCGCCCCGCCGTCCTGTGTCACCTGCGTCTACCGGCCCTTAGACTCGCAGATTCGAGATTTTGACCGCCGTACAGGTCCTACATATATATTTACTTATGCCAGATCGAGGCATAAGCCCTCAACCGTGGGAGTACCTAGATCGCAAAGTAAGCGGTCTCAACGGCAAAGGAGATGCTTTCCAGGTGGGTGACGCGAGTCCGCGTGGCACGTATCTGACGATCGCCAATGCTCTGAGAGCTGAACTGGCTAATCGATCTAAGCCCGACGTTCTACTGATCGAATCAGCGCTGCGGCAGCGCTTTGGCGTGTCTCGGACGACCGTGCGACGCGCCTTGGGTGTTCTGGCAGCCGAAGGACTCGTTGAAGCCCGCAAAGGTACCGGGTGGCGCCCTACCTCCGGCGCTGGTACCCGAGAGCCGCTATCCGAGCAAATCAGGGCGCACATGGCGGGGGGCGTTCTGCGAGGAGAGCTTCGTGTGGGCAATCCCATCCAGAGCGAGGCGGAGTTGGCTCAAGCGTTTGGAGTCTCCCGGGGCAAGGTACGCCAAGCGCTGGCACATCTCGAAGGAGCGGGTTTGCTCGTCGCGACCCCTGGCAAGCCTCGGCGGCTTTGTGCCAATCCGGTTCTCGAGCGCGATGGGGATAGCGCTCCTCCCCCGTCTGGCTCGTAGCCTCGGAGCATGGAGCTGACGGAGTGGGCGTACGAGCTTGCGGGGAACGTGCTGGCGGATGCGTTGCCGCGGCGGTGGGAGCACTCCAAGGGAGTCGCTGACCGTGCGCGCTCCCTGGCGCCCGTGCTTGGTGGTGATGCCGAGTTGCTCTATGCAGCTGCGATTCTGCATGACATCGGCTATGCGCCGGACTTGGCTAAGTCCGGGTTTCACCCGTTGGATGGCGCGCGGTTCCTGCGGGACGTCGCCCATGCCGACGACCGGGTCACGCGCCTCGTGGCGCACCATTCCTGCGCGCTGCTCGAAGCAGAGGAGCGGGGCCTGCGAGCTGAGTTGGCCGGGGAGTTCCCGCTTGAGAAGGCTGACCTTGTCGACGCGCTGATCTACTCGGACATGACCACGACTCCAGACGGCGAGCCGACCAATCCTCGCGATCGGGTTGCCGAGATCGTGAGTCGATACGGACCGGACAGTCTCATCGGGCGGTTCATCCGGCGAGCCGAGCCGGAGATCTACGCCGCCGCCGCGCGGGTCGACAGCCGGCTTGCCGACTACCGCGGGCGGCGTTAGCCGATGTAGGGCTTCGGGTCGTCGGCCAGGCCGTGCGTGATGCGTAGGCGGATCGATTGGTGGATGTCGAGTGAGTCCAAGTCCCGCGGGTCCACCCACCGCACGGCCTTGGACTCGTCGCTCGTTCGGAGTTCGCCGCCGACCGGGCGGGCCCGGAAGCACATCGAGAACTGTTGCCTTACCTCGCCGTCGCTGTATGCAATGACGTGCTGCGGGTCGGTATAGATGCCGGAGAGTTCCACCACCTCAACGTCGATGCCCGTCTCCTCCCGGACTTCCCGAATCACCGTGTCGCTGATGGACTCGCCCACGTCATGGCCGCCGCCCGGGATTGCCCACAGGTTGTTGTCGGTGCGGTGGATCATCAGCAACCTGCCGCGGTCGTCCACCACGATCGCCGTCACCGACGGCACCACGGAATTCGCGGCCGGCGCTTCTGGGTCGTGGAAGTAGTCGATACGAGGCATCAGCCTTCTCCAACGTCGGTGGAACTGGTCACCGGGCGAGCCTCCGCCCACACGCGCTCGAAGCTCTCCACATAGGTGGCGAACATCGTCCCCTGGGGCAACCGGCGGAGATGCAACACCGGTGCGAGGTAGGCCCCGACGCCGTGGACGTGTGGGTTGACGAGCAGTTCGTCATCGCCCCGATAGATCGAGTTGTAGAGCACGGTGCCATGCACACGGAATTCGACCCCTGGAAGCCCGAACAGGTGGTTCCTCTCGTAGTTCACGAGCGCGTTCCGGATCTTGCTCGCCATGGCGCCGTGGATGCCCTCATCCGCACCGCGCTGGGCCACCGCCGCCGACTCCGGGTCTCCCAGCAGCAGCCGAATGTTTGCGCCGGACTCGGACTTCTCGCGGATGATGCGGAGGAACGACGGGTCTTCGGATAACCAGAAGCTCGAATATCCCAGCAGGTCCAGGCACATGGTGGCCCGACCGTACAGGTCGGTCCAGGACGTGTTCGGGACGCCGTTTCGGTGCGGATACAGGGCGATCAGCTCTGCCTGGCCGATCGCCGTCGTCTCTGCGGTGCTCTGTTCGTCTGCCCAGAGGTACGCGACGTCGCGGTTGAGGATCGACGCGAGCGCGTACTTGTTCCGGCGGTGCGGAGCACGCCCGTTGATCCACTTCTCGATCGTTTTCGGATCCACACCCACCCTCGTCGCGATGGTGGCGATGTCGAGGTCACTGCTCAGGATGGCCGCCCTCAGGCGCTCGTTCGACACGTCGATCCCCCTCGGACGTTCCGGAACATTGTCGACAGTAGTCCGAGACGTCCCGAGACAGCCAGAGACGGGGTGATCACGGATCGGTGACTCGCGAGAACGTTGAGTTGTCGACGGGAACGTCGAAAGAAATCCCCGAAGGGCTTGACGTGGCGAACCTGCCGCGCAAGCCTGAGATACATGTTCAACATGTATCTCATGTTGGACGGGCTCCCCAGGAGCGCGCAAGGGCCGGTCGATTCGACGGCTCGACTCGATACGGCGGCGGACGCTCGCCGCACGTCGACTTGGCTCCGTTCTGCGATCCGACTGATACGGCAACGGCCTTCCGTCGCACGTCTTTCGGCAGCGGGGCGGACTTGCTACTTGATAACTGGATCGATCCGAGCACCGCACGTTGGCCGCTACCCCGGGCCGCTCGGATGCGTGCTTCACAGGGGTGCAGGTCTTCCGCCGCCATCGCGGCAGGGCCTCTTTCAGACGTGTTCCGGGGCAGCCGCCGGTCCTTGGCCGGGTGGCGGCTGCCCCGTGAGTCGTTCCTTCAGAGAGGAGCACGACCGTGAGAATCATTGTTGCGGATCGCCAAGCGATCACGAAGCCGGAGTTCAGCGAGTTGGCGCTGGGCTTCTCGGCGCTGTTCAAGGGAGTGGACGGGGAGTCCGCGATGGAGCGGGCCACCCGGCTCGACGTCGCTCGCGATGTCCTCACCGAACTGTGGCGCGAGGATCGGGAGTTGGCTGAGCACGCCGCGCGACTGCTCGACGACCCGCCGACGGACGTCGTCGAGTTGCCGGTTCGGATGGTGCCAGGGCGGTGGGCAGCATGAGCGCCCCGCGCTCGAAGTACATCTCCAGTCTCCGCAGGCTCGCGGACTGGCTCGACGCTCACCCGGACATGCCGGTGCCGTCGTACCGGTCTGCTGTCAACCTGCCTGTCCTCACCAATGCCGCCGTGGAAGAGTTCGCGACCACGCACGCGCACACCGTCGTCTACGACTCCGAGGGGAACGCCTCGGTGTCCATTTCCTTCGGCTCGATCGACTACCACGTCTACGGCTACGTGGACTTCGAGGCGCACGTGGCAGCCAGCAACGAGCGGGACGCTCGCCGGTGGGCCGAGAAGCACGGCGTCGACTTGGTCAGGCGTGAGCCGGGGGCCGGCAGGCCGCAGGTTGCACTCGCCAAGCGGGAAGCCGTCGTTGTGGCTGGTGAGCAGTCGTGACGCGGCAGGAGTACGCACACGCTCGGGCGGTCCTGGAGTTCGAGGAGATGCACGACAGTCCGGAGCACTGGGCGCCGTGGGAGCACATCGAGTTCCCGCAGTTCGTCGCGGCCCGGGAAGCGGCTCTGTTGAACATGCCCACCGCGCCCTCGAAGGCGTCCGCGGTGCCCGTCGACGCCTGATCGAAGGCTGGATCTTCCTGCGCGATGCGCAGGTTCGGAGTCCGTTGTCCAGGTCCCTCCCGGCCCGTGGGGTCTGCCGGGCCGGGAGGTTGACCCATTGCTTCGCGCGGTATCGGACGCCGCGATCTCAGCACTGCCGACATGACCGGGGCCGGTCGCGCATCCCGTCAGAGCGTGCGACCGACCCGGCACCCATCCCATTCAGGAGGGGCCACCATCATGGCCGAGATCTACACGTTGCGGGCAGGGCGTCGACTCGATCGGGCCCGAATCGCCGAAGCCGATGCGGCTGCCGCCGAACGACAGGCCGCGTCGGCTGTTGTCCAGGCCGAGGCCGCCGCGCGGATCGCCGCGATCAACCGCGGTGCCGTTCGGGAGGCCCAGGCCGACGCGAACGAGGACAAGGCCGCCGCCCGCGCACGGCGCGCCGAGAAGGTCAGGAAGGCCGCCGGCGCGGTGCGGGAACGGCGGGACTTCGCCGCAGTGACCGGCGTCATGGTCGCCAGTGTGGGGACCGCGTGGCCGGCGCAGATGTCGTTCTATCTCGCGCTCGGGATGCACCCCGCGCTCGCGGTGCTCGTGACGGGCATGTCGGAGGGAGCGGCCTGGGCCGGCGCCGCGATGGCGTCCCGCGCGATCGAGGACGGTCGGCCCGCCGGGCTCTACCGATTGATCACGTGGGGTTCGGCGGTTGCCGCCGCGGCGCTGAACGTCGCGCACACGATCCACCGCAGTGTCCCGCTGGCTCTGGTGCTCGGGATCGCGAGCGTGCTCGGTGTCCTGTTGTGGGAGGCGTACGCCCACTCGCGCAGCCAGGCCGCCGACGAGCGAGGAGGGGACCGGATCCGGGCCGACCTCTACCGGCGGCTGCGTTTCCCTCGCGTCTCCCGTAAGGCACGGGCGCTGGTGGCGTCGGTGCCCGACATGACGCCGGATGCCGCCTGGATCATCGCGTGGCGATCGGTCCACGCCGCCGAGCCGGGTGTCACGCGGGCTGGGCTGAAGCGTCACCGCAAGGCCGCTCGTCGCATCGCGAAGCTGCTCGACAAGGCGCCCGCCGGGCCGAGCGCCTCGCTCGCCGACATGGCTCCGGGCGGTTCTGTGGTCGACTCTGCCGACGCTGCCCACCTCGCCGCCGAGGACGCGTTCGCCACACACGCCGCGCCGCTCGCAACTCTGCTGGGTCGAGCACCCACTAAGCAGTCCGATGAGTCGGTTGGTGAGTCCGATCACGCAGCCGACTATCTCCCGTCCGACCTGCGCGTCTCCGCTGCGACCGATGGCGAGGCGCCTACCGACAACGAAGCGAACGAGTCGGTTGCCGAGTCGGATTCCCGTCCGACTCCTCAGCTCGACGAACAGCTGTTGAATCGGGCCCGGCGGCTCACGGAGAGGCTGACGACACGGCAACTGACGGTGGACCGGATCCGGCAGCGGCTGCGGGTATCGCAGGCGACCGCCCGTGCTCTCCGGGACGTACTGAAGGCTGACCGCGCGGAAGGCCGGTCGGAACTGCGGTTGGTCACCGAGGAAGCGCGATGACTCGTCAGCCATCGGCTTGGCGAGACGCCGCCGCCTGCAAGGGCATGGACCCTGAGCTGTTCGTCGGGCCGGATCTGCGGGAGGGCATCGCGGCGCGGCGCATGCGCGAGAAGGCCGCCCTCGCCGTTTGCGGGGCCTGTCCGGTGAGTGATGAGTGCCTGGCAGCTGCGGAGTTCGAGCACGACACAGACGCCGTCCGCGGCGCCACGACTCCCCGGCAGCGACGAACGTCCAAGGTCGCGTGATGGGGCGCCCGCCGATCATCGGGAGTGCGATGTGGCGACCGGTCATGGATCGGGAGGGCTCACGTTGCGCATGCCGGGGAGCGTGCGGTGGTTCGCACCGCAAGGAACCTGACGGCAAGTGCCCACGTCCGGACGGTGTGACCGTCGCACCGCGCGACCTGTCGGTGCCGCTGCACGTCGCGGTGACCCTGAGCCCGGAGGATCTGACCGTCTGGTGCGACCGATGCCGGGCCGGCTCCGAACGCTTGCTTCGGACCGCCGCTCGGGCCGCACAGGCGGCGACCATCGAGCTCTTCTGACCGCGCCGCGATTCACGTTCGGTGACGGATCGCGGTGGACGTCACCCGGTGGCGTCCACCGCGACCGCCCCGGGATCCGGGTTCATCCGCCTGCCTCCCCCCGGATGCCCCGCGCGGGGGTGATTACCGCGTCACCCCGTTCTGATCAGCGCATTCGCCGTATTCACCCGTGACGTCACCCGGTGGCGTCCGGTCGATTCCTCACCCCTGGGTCCGTTACGGGTGACCTCACCCCGTGACCGTCGCAGTCGGTCGCGGACCCGCCGATACGCAGATGGAAGGAGCGCCATGTCCGAGACGACCAACGCCGTCTCACCGGCGCCGCCGCCTACTCCCAGTCCACCGCCCGGACCGGCTCCGGCCCCGCCCACTCCGGAAGCCGCCAAGTCCCCCGCCGGTACGGCGACACCGCTCCCCGCAGTTCCGCTGTCGATCGCCACGGGCAACGCGTTCGTGGTCGCGGGTGGTGCCGCCGTGGCCGCGCCCATGGTGGCCATGGCCGTTGCCGGGGGTGGAGCCGCTCTCGCCGCCGGTACCGCCGCCGCGCGTCGCTGGTCCGCCAAGCGGGATGCACGCGGTCCTCGATCGACCGGACGGCGCGCCGTGGGTCGACTCGCCCGCACCCACGCATCACCGACTGCCGGGCGCAAGAACCTCGGAGGCAGCGCCGGTCGATCCCCGGCCGGTGCCGGCGGCAAGCCGGTCGGCGGCCCCGGAGCACGGGGTCGTGTCGGCACGGCGTCGGGAACGACAGGTCGGGCCTCGAAGGCCAACCCGAAGGCACCGCAACACCCTTCGGGAGTCGGAGCCCGATCCGGCCCCGGCGGACGTCCCACATCGCGCATGGGACCGGGCGCGGTCCGCGCGGCCCAGGCCGGAGCGACGCGTCCGGGAGGCAAAGGCCCGGCAAGCGGTTCGCGAGCCGGTACTGCTCCCAAGGGCAGCTCACGAGCCGCCGGAGGATCCCGAAGCGGACGCTTGAGCAACGCCGCTCGATCGGCAGCCGCGCGAACGCGCTCCGGACTCGGTGCAGCCGCGCAACAGGCATCCCGCGCCCGCGGTCCGGTCGCGTCGGCAATGGGTGCCACACGCAGCCGAGCCGCACACCTCGCCCGGCGCGCCTGGGCCCGCTCCGAACCGGCACGCTCCCGAGCGGCGGCTGCGACCCGGACACACGGTCGCCGGGCCCGACAGGCAATGACGGCCGGATCCCTCGCCGGAGCCGGCGGCCTCTTGGCCGGGCTCCTCACCCTCAGCCCCCGTCGGGGCGCTCGCGTGGCACGGCGGATCTGGGCATGGCGGCGTCGCCGACAGGCCGCCGCGAACGCCCGCAAGTCCCCGCCGACCGAGGAAGCCCCGGGCCCGGCGGTCGCCGGTTCCGGTCACGGTCCGACGACGTCCGCAGGTACCTCGCCCCCGAAGACTCCTTCGACTCGAAAGCACGTCCCGCCCGGCGGCCTCGCCGGAACGGGCCACAACGCCCGGAACGGTCCGGGCACAACCACAGGAGCAGGCATGGGATTCAGCCTGGTGGACGCGGCACAGCAGTTCGCGACCGCTGCCGCCGCCTACAGCGTCGACCCGGATGAAGCCGGGGCAATGATGCAGGTCAAGAACGACTTGACCCAGTTGTCGGACGTCAACGACCACATCGCCGAGGGATTCCGGGCGTGGGTCACCAAGCTCAATGACGGCTACGCGCTGCACCACTCGGTGCTCGAAGCCCTGCATGCGGTCTACACCGCGCAACTCGCCGTCGGGGTCGCCGTCGCGCAGGTACCGGCGACCTTCCACGTGGTGCACGCCGACGACATCGCCCGCCACGAGGCGCCGCGTACGGGCGAGCGCGGGTGGAACGTCGCCTAGTCCCTCGCCGGTCGGCCACTCGCATCGGGTGGCCGACCGGCCCGGATCCATCCTCCGAATCGAAAGGCACCGCTGTGACCGGCACGAAGAAAGCCCGATCGACTCAGACCCTGGATTGGTCCGGCTGCCACTCCCCTGTCTGGGCGGCCATCAGCGCCAGTGGAACCGCGATGTCATCCAGCGTCGTGGCCAACCTCGCCGGAACCGCCCCCGGTTGGGCCGTCGCCGTTGGCGCTGTCGGAGCGGGCGCTGGCCCGCTGCTGGCTCGCGCCCGACACCGGGTCACCACCTTGACCGCGTCCGTCCAGACGACACTGTGGCTCGGCTACGGCGGCTGGTCGGCACACGCCATCGCGGGTTCGCCTTGGGCGCCGGGAAGCCTGGCCGCTCTCGCGGTCGGCGGCGTCGCCACCTACGGCCTGACCCATGCGACGGGCCGCCACGAAGTCGCGGAAGGCGCTCGCCAAGCCGAAGCCGCCACCCTCGCGGAGCGGATCGCGCTCGCCGACGAATGGTCCCTGCGTCTGAAGCGGGTCTGCCGCATTGACGGCGCCGGGATCATCGCGATCGAGCAGTGGCCGGCAACCGCCGACGGCACACCGACGGGCTACTCCGTGGACGTCCAACTCCCTTACGGCGGTGCCGACGTCGACTCTGTGGCGCGCTACGCCAAGGCCCTCGCCGCAGACCTGCGACTGCCCGACGGGTGCGGAGTCGAGCCCCGCCCGGGGCCGGACCGCAGCCGCGTCGTCCTCCACATCGCGACGCTGGACATGTTCGCCGTCGACATCCCGTTCCCGGCCGAGATCACCCCGCTGTCGATCAACGACGACTTCGACATCGGACTGCACCGAGACGGCATCCCCGCGCTCCTGCACAAGCGCGAGGCATCCACGCTGCTCACAGGCCAGAAGCGGTCGGGAAAGACGAATCAACTCAACGTCTTCCTCGCACAGTTCGCCAGGATGACCGACTGCCTGGTGTGGGTCATCGACTTCAACGCGGGGAACCTGGCGCTTCCCTGGATTCGACCGTGGATGTTGGCGCACGCGGCCGGGGAAGGCGCGCGGGTACCGAACCCCGTCGTGGACTGGGTCGCCTCGACTCCGGAAGAGGCAGCCCTGATGACCGAGGCCGCCTTGCGCATCGCCAAGGCGCGCAAGGCCGGTTACCAGGACCGCAAGCGCGCGGCGAACACCGACCTGTTGCCGATCGACGACGATCTTCCCGAGATCGTGATCGTGGTGGACGAGTGCGCCGAACTGCTCGGGCAGTCGGCCATCACGCGCAACCGGCCCGGATCCGCGTTGCGGCGCGCGGCGGACGCGCTCGCGGAGGGTCAGCGCATCGCGGGCGACTCGGGCGTCAACTACGAGATCTGCGGGTTGCGCGCCACCGCCGACATCGTGGCCGACGCCAACATCAAGAAGCAGTCGGAGAACAAGGTCGGCATGCGCACGCCGGACTTCGCGGAGTTGGCCTACCTCTTCGACGGCGACTACACGCTCGACCCGCGCGACGTTCCCCACAAGGGCTGCGGATTCATCAAGGTGGGCGCGGCAGCCCCGCGCCCCTTCAAGGGCTACCGGATCCTGCCGCAGACCATGGAGGACATCGCCACCACCACCTCGCCGTGGCAACCGCCGTTGGACGCCCTGAGCGAGCGCGCGGCAGGCCCGGCGTACACGGAACGGTGGACGTGGGAGCGCTACGGCCACCTGTTCACCGAAGCCGCCGTCACCACCACGGCGAACGCCGCATCGCGACCTTCGGCGACCGCCACGGGCGGCAAGACCGACCCGACCGCCAATTGGCGGGCCCGTGCCGAGTCCAGCATCGCCGATCTCGACATCGACGCCCGTTTCCGCGAGATCACCGACTCGCTTGGCTCGGACGACGGCAGCGTGGACGTCACTGACCCGCGCACCTGGAACTCGTCGACTGCGGCCGATGGCGACACCGACGCCATCGCCTCATCGCGTGATCGCATGCTCGACCAGCTGAACGCGGCCGGGCCGAAGGGCATGAGTGCCGCCGAACTCGCCGCCGCCCTCGAAGTCAGCCGGAAGACGGTCTACGAGCACCTCGGTTTCCACCTGGAGGCCGGCGCCATCGTCAAACTCGCGCGCGGCCGGTACGCGCTCACCGAGCACCAAGTCTCGGACGGCGAAGAGCCCGGCGAGTAGCCCAACCACCGAACCACGCACCTCCGGGGCGCGGCCACGTCCGGCCGCTTCCTTCCACCGTCACGCCCTCACACACCCAGGAGTCCCACGTGATCTCCGACTTCATCATCGTGCTGGTTCTCACTGCCGCCTACGTCGTGCTGTGTCTGGTCTCGCCGCTCGGCCTCTGCCGCCGGTGCGACGGCACCGGTGACGCGCAGGTCGGCTTCTTCCGCCCGTGCCGCCGCTGCCACGGCAGCGGCCTGCGGGCCCGGCTCGGCCTGCGCTTGCTGGAGAGCGTTCGCCGCCGCGAAACCAAGTGACCCACCGCGGCTGGAGCTTGCTCGTGTCCGTTCGGCCCGTCCACTTCCTCTCGGGCAGTGGGCGCGGCCGTGGGTGCACGACCCGCCCGTCCCGAACGGAACAACCACGGAGGCATCCATGCGCACACGCCACAACGCCCGCCGGGTGACCACCATCCTCGGTATCACCCTGGTCATCGCGCTCTCGCCGACTGCGGCCTTCGCCGCCGGACCGGCGACGGGAGCGGCTGGCGGCACCACGCTCAGCATCGGATCGGGCGTACTGCTCGCCGTCATCGTCGGCCTGTGGGCCCACCGCGTACGCGGCATCCCGCTCGCTCTCGCGTCGTTCGTCGCGGGCGTCATGCTCGCCGGTTCCACGATCGCGCTCTCCGCCGCCCGTGCCGGAGACCAGTTCGTGGCCGCCGGAATCGGAGCCGTGACCGGGATCTTCGCCTGACCGCTCGCACTCCATGGCCCCGGATCCCGCTGTCCCGGAGTCGTGGAGGACGAGCCGGCCCGGCCGTCCTCATCCGTATCCATGTCGGAGGCGCACAAGTGACCAACAACGCCACCCACACCACCATCACCGGCAACCTGACCCGAGACCCCGAAATCGGCTTCACCGCGTCCGGTGTCGCCTACGCCCGCCTGGCGATCGCGGTCACCCCGCGGCGGTTCGACAAGGCCACCGACAAATGGGCCGACGGCGAAACGACGTTCTGGGCCTGCACCGCCTGGCGCGGGCTCGCCGAGAACATCGCCGAATCCCTGTACAAGGGCGACCGCGTCGTGGCGACCGGCACCATCAGCACGCAGCGGTGGAACGACAAGGAATCGGGCGAACCCCGCGAGCGCATCGTCGTGGAACTGGACGACGTCGGCCCGTCCCTGACCTGGGCCACCGCCAAGGTCACCAAGGGCGGCCGAGCCAAGCCCCGCTCGAACGGCGACCCGTGGGACATGCCCGCCCCATCCCCGCAGCCCGCCGGAGTCGGTGCCACGCCGCCGGGCGACATGCCGCCGTTCTGACCATGCCCCGGGGCGACTGACGACTTGGCGGAAGACAGTCGCCCCGGGCCCAACCCAATCCCGCAAGGACCCGGAAGGGACCATCAGCATGACAAATCACATCCCACAGTCGTTCCCGATCGACGAGATCGCGACGAACGCGTTCATGGCTGTCTCCGCCGAGATCGCCGCCGAGCGCACCGCTCAGGACGCCAAGTTCGGTGAACAGAACTGGGCGGACGGTACCGGTGGGCCGGTCATGCGCTTCGAGGCCGACCGGCACCGCAACAGCTGCCAGTACCTCGCCGCGCACGGCGGCCCGGACTGGCGCTCAATCCTCTTGGAGGAGGTCTACGAGGCTCTCGCGGAGGAGGAAGCGACCCTTCTCCGAGCTGAGCTGGTGCAAGTCGCGGCCGTCGCCGCCGCATGGATCGAGGCCATCGACCGCCGCTCGACCGGTGAAGTGAGGGCTCTGTGACGTTGACGATGACCGACCTGTTCTGTGGGGCGGGCGGTAGTTCGACCGGAGCCCTTCAGGTGCCCGGGATATCCGTGCGAATGGCCGCGAACCACTGGCGGCTCGCCGTCGACACCCACAACACCAACCACCCGACGACGGACCACGACTGCGCGGACATCTCCCAGGTGGACCCGCGCCGTTACCCGACCACGGACATCGGCTGGTTCTCCCCGGAATGCACGAATCACTCAATCGCCAAGGGAAACCGACGGGCGCCGGCGCAGGCGTCGTTGTTCGACGAGGCACCCTTGCCGAACGAGGCGGCTACGCGGTCACGGGCGACGATGTGGGACGTCGTCCGCTTCGCCGAACACCACCGCTACCGCGCGATCGTGGTGGAAAACGTCGTGGACGTGCGGGACTGGCCGCTCTTCCGCGCGTGGCGTGTCGCCCTCGCCGATCTCGGCTACTGCGTGCATCAGGTGTTCATGAACTCGATGTTCGCCGCCGCGCTCGGGCCGGCCGCGCCACAGTCCCGGGACCGCTGGTACGCCGTCGCCCACCGCACGCCGTCCCCGTGCCCGGACCTGGACAGGTGGACCCGGCCGACCGTGCGGTGCACCTCGTGTAACCGCGATGTGCGGGCGGTGCAGGCGTGGAAGCGCCACGAGCGGCCAGGCGGCCGATACCGCGCCCAGTACGTATGGCGCTGCCCGACCGCGCGCTGCCACGTCGAGGTCCACCCGGCGGTGCGGCCAGCCGCCGACGCAATCGACTGGTCACTGCCCGCCCAGCGACTCGCCGACCGCGCCCGGCCGTTGGCGGACAAGACGATGCGCAGGATCCGAGACGGCTTCGCTGCCTACGCTCGGCCACTGCTGGTCCCGGCCGGAGGCACATGGAACGACAGCGCGTATCCGGTGAGCGAGCCGGCTCGCACCCGCACCACTCGCGAGACCGAAGGACTCGCCATCCCGCCCTACATGGTCGAACTCCGGGGCGGGGGCTCAAACCACCGGGCCGTATCGGCGCCGTTGGCGACGGTGTGCGCGAACGGTAACCACCACGGGGTCGTCACCGCCCCCGACCTGCTCATGACGTACTACGGCAACGGGTCCACCTACCCCACCTCACAGCCCGTTCCGACCGTGACCACACGCGACCGGGCGGCATTGATCGAGGGCGGCGCGGTCACGTCAGTAGAGGACTGCCGTTTTCGGATGCTGAGTCCTGGCGAGTACGCCGCCGCGATGGCCTTCCCCGGCACCTACGTCTTGCTCGGCACCAAGCGCGAGCGCGTTCGAATGGCTGGCAATGCCGTCACACCACCCAGTGCACGCGACTTGATCGCCGCCGTCACGCAGGCCCTCACCGGAGAGGAGATTCACACGTGAACCAGACCACGAAGAAACCGGCGTTGCGCGTCCTGAGTCTGGGAGCTGGGTTTCAGTCCACCGTTCTCTTCCTGATGTCCGCCCGCGGCGAACTCCCCCGCGTAGATGCCGCGATCTTCGCCGACACCGGCTGGGAACCGGACGGTGTGTACGCCCATCTGGATCGCTTGGAGCGGGAAGTGGGCGCACCGGCTGGCATCCCAATCCATCGCGTGAACAACGGGAACTTGCGGGATGACGTCCTGGACCCGGACATGATGCGAAGCATCCCGGCCTACACGCTCGGCCCCAATGGTGAGCGAGGGATGCTCAAGCGGGCCTGCACACAGCAGTACAAGCTCCGACCGATCCTGGCTCAGACCCGGCTCATGCTTGGTGCGCGCACCCGCGAGGAGAAATGCCGGTACTGCGATGGAGTCGGTACGCGGATCGCGCCGTGGCGTGCGCGACGCGGGGAAACCGCCATCGGTCAGTGCTCCGTCTGCTGGGGACGAGGGACGATTCGCCTCGTCGGACAAGCCCCCAGCAAGGCCTGGGCCGAACAGTGGGTGGGCTTCTCCACCGATGAGGTCGAACGCGTCTCCCCACGTGGCGACACCCGCTACAGCCGCAGCACACATCCGTTGCTCGATCTGGGCATGTCCCGCACTCAATGCGGAACCTATCTCGCCCACCATGGATGGACTGCCGTCCAGAAAAGCGCCTGCATCGGCTGCCCGTTCCACCGCAACCGCGAATGGCGGCGCATCCGCGATACCGACCCTGGGGCTTGGGCGGATGCAGTCGAGTTCGATCGCGCCTATCGCACCGGTGCCGGAATGCGCCACAAGCGGTATCTCCACCCCACCTGCCTGCCTCTCGATCAAGCCCCCATCGACCGAGTCCGTCCCTCCGATCATCACCAGACGGACCTCTTCGACGCTCTCTACGAAGACGGTCTCGAAGAGGGGGACGTAGGCGGCTGCTCTCCCTGGGGCTGTGTAAATGATCCGAATGGGGAGGCAGCGTGAACGCGTCCCGGCTCGCTGCCGCAGCACTGGCGTACTCTCGCGCCGGTTGGCGGGTGTTCCCGCTCGTCGAAGCCGACAAGGTGCCCGCTCTGCCGCGTGCTCATCCGGCGGGTGACCCGTGCCGCGGTGGGTGTGGAAAGCAGGGGCACGGCTACCTCGACGCCACGGCCGATACGGACCACGTGGGCGGGTGGTGGCGGCGGTACCCGCAGGCGAACATCGGTCTGCCGTGTGCGCCGAACGGGATCGCCGTTGTCGACGTCGATCCGCGCCATGGTGGTGACGTCACGCTCAGCCGCTTGGAGCTGGACATCGGCGAACTGCCCGCCACTCTCTCCGCCTTCACGGGCGGAGATGGGCTCCACCTGCTTTACCGGCACCCAGGAGTCGCGCTGCCTGGGTCACTCGGGCCCGGGATCGACGTCAAGGCGAACGGCTACATCGTCGTCCCGCCATCGATCCATCCGGACACCGGACACCGGTACGTGTGGACGGGCTCCCTCCGACGACCAGCGCCGTGGCCACGTGCACTCACACCGCGCCCGCGTACCCGGCTGCCGACGCAGGCCCGTCCCGGAGTTCGGTCCATGCGCGCCTTCCAGGGGCTCGTTGCCACCGTTCTGAGCGCCCGTGAGGGACAGCGGAACACGCGGCTGTTCTGGGCCGCGTGCAAGGCGTTCGAGCACCGCGCGCACGGCGCGGTGGATCCCGCTGCCGCCGCGCGCGTGCTGCTCGAAGCGGCGCTGCGGATCGGGCTCCCGGAGAACGAAGCGCGTCGGACCATCACCAGCGCCTATCGAGCACAGCACTTGGAGCACGTGTGACGACTCCCGAACCGCCGGAAGACTTCAACGAACAGGCGCGGGACATTCTCGCTCGCAACGGCATCACGGAGCCCGAACTGCCGCCGTTGCCGAGCGATCCCGAGCAGCCGCAGATCGGGCGACGGCTGCGGATCACGCCCGCGTCCGCGATCGAGCCCGCGCCCGTCTCGTGGGCCTGGGAAGACGAATCGGGCGGGCGCATCCCCGCCGGGGCCATGGCCGTGGCCGCCGGTCGGGAGGGTACGGGCAAGAGTTCCTTCGGAATCTGGATGGCCGCCCGAATCACCGAGGGCAGCCTTCCCGGGTGCTACCAGGGCCGTCCCCGCGTGGTGTTCTACGCCGCGGTGGAGGACTCGTGGGAACAGACCCTCGTCCCCCGCCTCATCGCCGCCGGGGCCGACCTGGACCGGGTGTACCGCGTGGACGCCACGGAAGCCGACTTCGGTGACACGACCCTGTCCCTCCCGCAGGACAACCTCATGCTCGAGCGGGCCCTGACCGAGCACGAAGTCGCGCTGCTCGTCCTCGATCCGCTGATGTCGTGCATCGGGCGCGGCATCGACACCCACCGGGAGCGGGAAGTACGGCACGCGCTCGATCCGCTCGCCCGCATGGCCGACCGGACCGGCAGCGTGGTACTGGGCATCGCGCACTTCAGCAAGGGGCAGGGCGACCCGGCCGCGCTCATCACCGGGTCCGGTGCGTTCAAGAACGTCCCTCGCGCCATCTTCGGATTCGCTCGCGATCCCGACGGCGACCGCGTGATGACGCAGGCGAAGAACAGTCTCGGCAGCTGCGACCTGCCATCACTCGCGTACACGATCGAATCCGTCGACATCCCCACTCCTTCCGGGACGGCGACCACCGGACGGTTCGCCGTTCTCGGCCATGCCGTCCGCTCGGTCGACGACATCCTGACCGCGGTCCCGGACACCGATCGGGGCGGCACCCAGGACGCCGCGTCGTGGCTGCACGCGTACCTCACCGAGCAGGGTGGCGAGGCACCCGCGGCCGAGGTGAAGAAGGCCGCCGCAGCCGATGACATCCCGGAACGGACATTGCAGCGGGCTCTCCCACGCGCAGGTGCGGAAGCCATCCGACGAGGGTTCGGCAACGGCTCCGTCTGGCGACTGCGCGACCCGACCCCCGCTGACACTCCGTAATCGCAGATCGAGCCGAACGGCCATTCGCGCCACATTCGCGCCTTCGCGCCAAGCCCTGGGGCTTGGCGCGGCTGGCACGAATGGCGTGAATGGCGGGCTCCAAGTCACACAACGTCACTGCCACTCGGATCGGATTCCGCCCTCTCTCCATCGAGGAGACGCCCCACATGAGTCCCGTCGAAAAGCTGAAACTGCCGCAGGTCCTCAAGGAGCTGAAGATGTCGCGCGCGGCGTTCTATCGCCTTCGCGCCCGCGGCCAGGCTCCCGAACTCATCAAGCTGCCCAACGGACAGCTCCGGGTCAGCCGCGCGGTCCTGGACGCCTAGTGGGCCTCGCAGGAGACGTCCGTCTGATCGGCAGCGCCGCTACCGCCGGGGGCACGGATCGTGCCCCCGGCTCACTCGGGAGGACAGCTTGAGCAAGCCGACACACAAGGTCCGTGTCTGGGCCGTGCGCCAGCGAGGCGACCGCGGCCAGAAGTCCGGCGAAGTCCGCTGGAAGGTCGGGCCGAACGCGTTCTCGGAGACCTACAAGACCAAGACACTGGCCGACGGTCGCGCGGCCAAACTGCTGACGGCCGTGAACAACGGCGAGCCCTTCGACGAAGTGACCGGGCTGCCGATGTCCGAACTTCGGGCCCGCGACGACGTCAGCTGGTACGTGCACGCTCGCGACTACATCGAGATGAAGTGGCCGCCCTCGCCCGCCAAGACCAGGACCACCCTGGCCGATGCCCTTGCCACGGCGACGCCCGTACTCGTGAAGTCCCGACGCGGCATGCCGGAGTCGCGACTGCTGAGGCGGGCGCTCTACGGCTGGGCCTTCAACGTGAATCGGTGGTCGGAGGATCCGCCGGAGGACATAGCCGCAGCGCTGGAGTGGGTCGAAGGGCACGCGCTCCCCATGAGCGCCCTGGACGACGCGCTACTCATGCGGAAGGTGCTGACGGCCTTCACGCTGCGGCTCGACGGCAAGCCCACCGCCCCCTCGACCGTGATCCGCAAGCGCGCCATCTTCCACAACGCGCTCGGCTACGCGATCGAGGCCCGGCGGCTGACCGCCAACCCCCTGGCGTCGGTCCAGTGGACGGCGCCGGAAACGGTCACCGAGGTTGAGCCCGCCTGCGTGGTCAACCCGCGCCAGGCACGGACCCTGCTCACAGCGGTACGGGCCCAGAACGCCCGCGGGCGGCACCTCGAAGCGTTCTTCGGCTGCCTCTACTACGCGGGCATGCGGCCGGCCGAAGTCGTCTGGTTGCGGACCGACGACTGCGACCTGCCTCGCCGCGGGTGGGGCACGTTGACCCTCAAGGGCTCGCGCCCGCGCGTCGGCTCGTCCTGGACGGACGATCGCACCTCGCACGACGACCAGGGTCTGAAGTGGCGGGCCCGCAAGGTCACTCGCCCGGTGCCGATCCCGCCGGAGCTGGTCGCGATGCTCCGCTGGCACATCTACCGGTACGGCGCCGCTCCCGATGGGCGGCTGTTCCGCACAGCCCGGGGCGGAATGGTGCAGGAGAGCGGATACGGGGAGGTCTGGGGCCGGGCCCGTGAGCGGGCACTGACGCCCCGGCAGCTCGCTTCGCCGCTCGGTGCCCGCCCGTACGACCTGCGACACGCCGCAGTGTCGTTCTGGCTGAATTCCGGCGTCGACGTCGCCGAGGTGGCCAGACGCGCCGGGCACAGCATCGCGGTGCTGTTGAAGGTCTACGCGAAGTGCCTCGACGGAGCCACCTCGTTCGCCAACACGCAGATCGACGACGCGCTCAAGAGGTGGGAGTAGAGAGCCGCAGCTGCCCCACGTATGCCCCACGGAAGCTGGTCAGGGGCCGAATCAGGGTGAGACACACCGGGACGAAGCAGTGAGTTTCGAGCATCGCTCCGGCATGCTCGAACGAAGAAGGCCCCTGTCTGCGTTTCCGCAGATCAGGGGCCTTTTTCACGGTGTGGCGGGTGTTGGGTTCGAACCAACGTAGGCATACACCGGCAGATTTACAGTCTGCTCCCTTTGGCCACTCGGGCAACCCGCCGTGTGCGCCTTGCGGCGCGACGGGACAACAATAGCGGACCACCCGGGGTGCTTCGCCACTCGGTATCGGATCGGGCGGGGTGGGCGCGGCCGGAGTCCGGGTCGTGGGGGACGCTCTAGGCTGGAGGGGTTGCCTTCCCTCTCACTTCAGATCCCACAGAAAGCGATTCCGAGCCTTGGCTGACTCCTCTTTCGACATCGTGTCCAAGGTCGACCGTCAGGAGGTCGACAACGCGCTGAACCAGACCTCGAAGGAGATCGCGCAGCGGTTCGACTTCAAGAACGTCGGCGCGCACATCGGCTGGACCGGCGAGCAGATCGAGATGCGCGCCAACTCCGAGGAGCGCGTGAACGCGATCCTCGACGTGTTCCAGGGCAAGCTGATCAAGCGCAGCATCTCGCTCAAGTCGCTCGACGCCGGGGAGCCGAAGGCTTCCGGCAAGGAGTACAAGATCTTCGCGTCGATCCAGGAGGGCATCTCCCAGGAGAACGCGAAGAAGGTCTCCAAGATCATCCGCGACGAGGGGCCCAAGGGCGTCAAGGCGCAGATCCAGGGTGAGGAGCTGCGCGTGTCGTCCAAGAACCGGGACGACCTCCAGGAGGTCATCGCGCTGCTCAAGGGCAAGGACCTGGACTTCGCGCTGCAGTTCGTGAACTACCGCTGACCGAGGCCGCCACCCTGCGGCGGCGGGATCGTGGCGGGCCCGGTGGGTGACGGGTCGAGGGCACGGCGAGGGCGGATCGCCGGTCGGACACGGCCGGCGGATTCACCGCCCTCGCTGTGCCCTTTCTGTGCTCTTTCGCGCAGTCGAGGAGGGCGGTGTCCGCGTGCCGCGATCGGGTTCCCGAGCCGGAACCGCCCTACTGCTGCACGCGCTCCACCAGAGGCCCACACGCGTCGATCGTCGGGGTGTGGGCGCCGGTCAGCACGGCGGACAGGCGGGTGGGTACGGCGTCCTCCTCCAGCCGGCCGGTGAAGCCCGCGTGCAGGACGCGCAGGGCGTCCTCGTAGGCGAACGGCGCCAGGTGGGCGCCGGTGGACAGTTGTTCCCGGGCGATCGCGAACATGGTCAAAGCGTGTCGGCGGAAGCGCGCGACACGGCCGGTGGGTGGGACCGGCCAGCGGGCGATGATCGTGCGGTAGGTGTCCTCGTACCGGCCCAGCGAGTCGAGTCGGGCCGCCGCGCCGCCGGACAGGCTGGAGTCGGCGGGTTCGCGGTGGTAGACCACGCCGGGCTCGGACAGCCGGGCGAACGACCAGCCCCGATCGTGCACCAGCCGCAACCACAACGACCAGTCGACCAGGAGGGGCAACTCCGGGTCGAAGCGGAACCACGACGCGGGCGCGGTGTGCGCGGGATTGCGGGCGACCACGGCGGTGGTCGGCACGAAGTTGGCCACCGAGAGCATGTCCGGGTCGTACGGGAAGTCGTAGCGATACGGGCTGCCCGGTGTCTCGCCCGGCGACGCCCGGTCGCCGCTGAGGATGCAGTCCGCGTACACGGCGTCGGAGCCGGTGCGCTCCAGGGCGGCCAGGGCCCGGTCGAGATGGCCGGGCAGGTACATGTCGTCGTCGTCGAGGAACGCGACGAACCGCCCGGTGGCGATCTCCAGACCGGCGTTGCGCGCCGCCGCCGGGCCGCGCGAGCGCGGGAAGGAGAGCAACCGCACGGTCATCCCCCGCACGCCCAGCGGCAGCACGCCCGCCACGTCCGCGCCGCCGTCGTTGACCACGACGACCTCGATGTCCCGCGTGCCCTGGAGGGCCACGCTGCGCAGGGCATCGGCCAGCAGGGCCGTACGGTCGCGGGTCGGAACGATGACACTGACCGTCGCCGCCACGGCAACCTCCGCGCTTCCCGGTGTGGGTCTGCTTCCCGGGATGGGTGTCTTCTCCGTCCACCCGGGCCTACCGGGACATATCGACACACCGGGGGCGCGGCTGGAGCGGTTGGCTCCGGTCTCCCTCGTACGAGACCACACGATTGGCCTGTCCGGGCTCAGCAACCACCCGACGGGCGATCACCGAGGCCCGAACCCGCTCGAACCGACCCGCTCAGACGCCCACGTGCATCGGGTCGTCGGTCGAGACGATCTCGCGGCCCAGCGGAGTCAGCGACACCGGGATCAGCTTGAAGTTCGCCAGCCCGAGCGGGATGCCGATGATGGTGACGCACAGGATGAGGCCGGTGACCAGGTGCGCGAGCGCCAGCCACCAGCCGAACAGCACGATCCACAGGATGTTGCCGAGCATCGACCCGGTGCCGGCGTCGCGACGCCATTCCACCCGGCGGCCGAACGGCCACAGCGCGTAGGCCGCGATCCGCCAGGACGCGATGCCCAACGGGATGGTGACGACGAGGAAGAACAACAGAAAGCAGACGATGCCGGCGATGGCGTAGCCGATGGCCAGCCACAGGCCGGAGAACACGAGCCAAATGATGTTCAGGACAGTTTTCACGAACTTGTTCTACCCCGACCCGGGCCCGCTGACGTCCCCCGCAGGACTGGCGGCCCACCGAATGCACCCGCCGGGCCGACTGCCGCCTCGGCGCCCCGCCTCGGCGCCCGCCTCAGTGCCCCGCCATCGCCTCGAGCCGCGCGATCCGCTCCGCCATCGGCGGGTGCGTCGAGAACAGCTTGCTCATCCCGCCCGCGCCCCGGCGGAACGGGTTGGCGATCATCAGCGAACTGGTGGTCTGCAGCTTCGGCTCCGGCGGCAGCGGCAGCGCCTGCGTGCCCGCGTCCAGCTTGCGCAGCGCGCTCGCGAGCGCCATCGGGTCTCCGGTGAGGCGGGCCCCGGAGGCGTCCGCCTGATATTCACGCGAACGACTGACCGCCAACTGGATGACACTGGCCGCCAGCGGACCCAGGATCATGATGGCCAGCATCCCGAACAGGCCCGGCCCCTCGTCGTCGTTGCTGCGGCCGAACGGGATCAGCCAGGCGAAGTTGACCAGGAACATGATCACGCTGGCCAGCGCACCGGCCACCGACGAGATCAGGATGTCCCGGTTGTAGACGTGCGACAGCTCGTGTCCGAGCACCCCGCGCAGCTCGCGCGCGTCCAGGATGCGCAGGATGCCGGTCGTACAGCACACCGCCGCGTTGCGCGGGTTGCGGCCGGTGGCGAACGCGTTCGGCGCCTCGGTGGGCGAGATGTACAGGCGCGGCATCGGCTGCCGGGCGTCGTTGGAGAGCTCGCGCACGATCCGGTACAGCTCGGGGTTCTCCGCCTCGCTGACCGGTCGCGCGCGCATCGAGCGCAGCGCGATCTTGTCGCTGTTGAAGTAGGCGTAGCCGTTCGTGGCCAGGGCCACGAACAGGGCGATGATCAACCCGGTCCGACCGAAGAAGCTGCCGACGACCAGGATGAGCGCCGACATGCCGCCGAGCAGTACGGCGGTCTTCAGTCCGTTGTGCTGGCCGTGCACGGCAGAGTCCTCTCGCAAGCGTCCCAGGGGTGACAATGCGGGTCCGTGCGGGGTATCCGCCGGCTTGTCGCCCTCTGCCCGTTGTCTCTTCCTTCGCAACGGGACAACGCCTCGCAGAGTTCCCTCCCGAGGCGGGCGTAACCCCCCGCTCCGGGACCGGAACCGCAGGTCAGCCGAGTAGACCCGGCACGGTGAGCACGTGCAGCACAAGCTGTGGCGCGACCGAGAGCAGCACCCCGAGCGCCCCCGTGAGCACCAGCGCGGCGACCAATGGAGCCGGCGTCCGACCACCGTCGACACCGCCGGGCGAGCCGGCCGAGACGCCCGAGCCCTCCGCGCGCCCCGACTCCCCCGCGCCCCCGACCGCGCCCGGCACCCCGGGTGCCGCGGGAGCGAACAACTGCGCCGTCCAGGCCAGGTAGTAGTACAGCCCGATCACCACGTTGACCGCCATCACCACCGCGAGCCACCCGGTGCCGGAGTCGATCACCGCCTGGAACACGGTCACCTTCGCGAACAGCCCGGCCAGCCCCGGCGGGATGCCCGCCAGACACAGCAGGAAGAACGCCATCGCCGCGGCGCCGACCGGGCGCGAACGGAACAGCGCGCGGTGGTCGGAGACCAGCCCGCCGCGCTCGCCGGCCACCAGCGTCACCACCGCGAACGCGCCGAGGTTCATCACCGCGTACACCGCGAGGTAGGCGACCGCCGCGGGCAGCGTGTCGGCCAAGTCCTCACCGTGCCCGGCGGCGGTTCCGAACGGGACCAGTACGTAGCCCGACTGGGCGATCGAGGACCACGCCAGCAGCCGCACCGCGTCGGTCTGCCGCAGCGCGGCCAGGTTGCCCGCGGTCATCGTCACCGCGGCGAGCACCGCCATGGCCGGACCCCAGATGTGCGCGTACGGCCGGAACGCGATGCCGGCGACCAGGAGCAGCCCGGCGAACCCGGCGGTCTTGGAGACCACGGACAGGTAGGCGGCCACCGGGATCGGCGCGCCGCGATAGGTGTCCGGCACCCACGAGTGGAACGGCACCGCCGCGACCTTGAACGCGAACCCGACCATGGTCAGCACCGCGCCGGTCGCGGCCACCTTGGTCAGCCGCGGGTCCAGGTTCTCCAGGTCGCTCGCGATCCTGGCCAGGTGCACGCTGCCGGTGCTCCCGTAGACCAGGCTCACGCCGAACAGCATCACCGCCGTGGCGGCCACGGACAGCAGGAAGAACTTCAGCGCGGCCTCGCCGCCCTGGCCGTCCCGACGCAGGCCGACCAGCGCGAACGCGGGCAGCGACAACGTCTCCAGGGCCACCACCAGGGTGAGCAGGTCGCGCGCGCCGGCCAGCGCGACCGCGCCGGTCACCGAGGACAGCAGCAGGAAGTGGTACTCGCCGCCGGGCACCTCGCCCTCGTCGCCGTCCGCACTGTGCCGGGTCATCGGCATGGACAGCAGCACGACCACGAACGCCGACCCGAGCAGCACCAGTTGCAGCACCAGGGTCAGGTCGGTGACCGCGTACGAGCAGCCCGACGGCGAACAGAACGTGCCGCGCGCCTCGGAGTCGTCCGCGCGCAGCGGCACCAACAGCACCAGCGCCGCGCCGAGTCCGGCCAGGGTGAGCCAGGGCAGCGCGGCCTTGCGCGCGCCCTCCAGGAACAGGTCCGCGAGCAGCACCACGAGGGCGGCGACCGCGACGGCGACCACCGGCCCGATCGCGAGCCAGTCGATCGACTGGACGTCGAACGGCATGTCAGCTGCCTCCCATGAGGGCACGCACGGCCGGGTCGGTGATCGCGAGCACGGTGGCCGGCCACACTCCGGCAAGCAGGGTCAGCGCGACGAGCGGGGTCCACACCACGACTTCGCGGCCGGTCACGTCCACCTCGGGCCGCCCGGTCGGGGGCTCGCCCGCCGGGCCCATGCACAATCGGCGCACCAGGCCGAGCATGTAGGCCGCGGTCAGCACGGTGCCCAGGCCGGCCAGGACCAGGAAGGTCCGGTAGCCGCCGGTGGACAACCCGGCCGCGGGCTCGTACGCGCCGTACATCGCGAGCAGTTCGCCCCAGAAGCCGGCCAGCCCGGGCAGCCCGAGCCCGGCCACCGCGCCGAACGCCACGAGTGCGCCCAGTCGCGGGGTCCGCCCGTACATCCCGCCCCCGAGTCGGCCCAGCAGCGCGGTGCCGTGCCGGTCCTTGACCGCGCCGGCCAGGAAGAACAGCAGGCCGGTGATCAGGCCGTGGCCGATGTTGACGAACAACGCGCCGTTGATCCCCTGCGGGGTCAGCGTCGCGATGCCCAGCAGCGCGAAGCCCATGTGGCCCACCGACGAGTAGGCGATGATGCGCTTGAGGTCGCCGTCCGGGTCGCGCAGCAGGGCCAGGCACACCAGCGAGCCGTACACGATGCCCACCACGCCGAACGCGGCCAGATACGGCGCGAACGTCTCGGCGCCCTCCGGCAACATCGGCACCGCGATCCGGATCAGGCCGTACGTGCCCATCTTGAGCAGCACGCCGGCCAGCAGCACCGAGCCCGCCGTCGGCGCGGCGGTGTGCGCGTCGGGCAGCCAGGTGTGCAGCGGCCACATCGGCACCTTGACCGCCAGGCCCAGGCCGATCGCCAGGAACGCGAGCACCTGGGCGCCGTGCGACATGCCCGCGCCGTGCCGTTCGGCGAGCTCGACCATGTCGAAGGTGCCGGTCTTCGCCTGGATCAGCAGGAAGCCGAGCAGCATCACGGCCGAACCGAGCAGCGTGTACAGGATGAACTTGTACGAGGCGGGGCCGCGCTCGCCCGGACTCCCCCAGCGGTTGATGAGGAAGTACATCGGGACCAGCACGACCTCGAAGAACAGGAAGAACAGGATCAGGTCGAGCGCCGCGAAGGTGCCCAGCGTGCCGGTCTCCAGAAGCAGGAACAGCGCCACGAACGCCCGCGAGTCGCCGCCCGGCGGAATGTTCCACAGGCTGTGCACGGCGACCAGCAGCGTGAGCAGTGCGGTGAGCAGGAGCAGCGGCAGCGAGATGCCGTCGATGCCCAGGTGAAAGCGCAGGCCCAGCGAGGGCGCCCAGGACGCGTCGGTCTCGAACTGCATGCCGCGCCCGCGGTCGAACCCGCACGCGAGCACGACGGCGCCGACCAGGGTCGCCGCGCTCGCGGCGACGCCGACCAGCCGGGCCGCGCGATCACCGACCCCGGGCAGCAGGAGCAGGGCGGCGCCGAGCAGCGGCGCGGCCACGACGAGGATCAGCACGACGCTCACCGCGAGGTCTCCTGGGCATGAGGGGGCGTCGGGGGCAACGGTCGACGGCGCGTCACGAGCCCACCGCCACCGCGACGGCGAGCACGACCACGCCCGCGAACAGGCCGGTCAGGTACAGCCGGACGTTGCCGTTCTGGCCTCGCCGGATTCCGCCGCCGAGCAGCCACGCGCTCTGTGCGGCGCCCTTGACGTAGGTGTCGACGACGGCCCCGTCGGTGAACCGGGACGCCTTGGCGGCGAGTCGGACGGGGGTCACGACCAGCGCCGCGTACAGCCCGTCCACGTCGAACCCGCGCAGTGCCGGGCCGCGCAGCGGACCCAGCGCGCGGGCCGGATCGGCGGCCGGGTCGCGCCGCCACAGCGCGGCGACCGAGCCGGCCCCGAGCCCGAGCGCGATCAGGGCGAGCACCGTGGTCAGCGGGTTCGGGGTCAGTTCGGCATAGCCCAGGTCGCTGCCGAGGGGCGGCAGGCCCGGGAAGGCCACGAAGCCGAACAGCACGGTGGGCACCGTGAGCACGATCAGCGGCCACACCATCGCGGCGGGCGCCTCACCCGGGTGGGCGGGCTCGCCGTAGTCCGCGGCGTCCGCGTGCGCGGGCACCTCCGCGCCGGGCGCCGTCTCGCGCGCCGGCCCGAGGAACACCCGCAGCCACACCCGGGTCGCGTAGGCCGCGGTCAGCACGGCGGTGAGCAGGCCGGCCACCAGGACCAGCCAGCCGGCCACCTGCGGTACCGAGCCGTGGCCGGCGGCGGTGTGCTCGGCCGCGCCGAGCACCGCCTCCTTGCTGAAGAAGCCGGAGAACGGCGGGACACCCGCGAGCGCGGCGAGCCCGGCGGTCATCGTCCAGAACGCGATCGGCGCGCGGTGCCGCAGCCCGCCCATGCCGGCCAGCGCACCGGTTCCGGCGACGTGGATGGCCACCCCGGCGCCGAGGAAGAGCAGCGCCTTGAACGCGCCGTGCGAGAGCAGGTGGAACACCGCCGCGTCGCGCCCGCCGACCGCGAGCCCGCCGGTCATGTAGGCGAGTTGGCCGACCGTCGACCACGCGAGCACCCGCTTGAGGTCCTCTTGGGCGAGCGCGGCCAGCGCGGAGCCGATCATCGTCACCGCGGCCAGCACCGCGAGCACGATCAGCGTCGCGTGCGCGGCCAGGAAGGCCGGGTACAGGCGGGCCACCAGGTAGGCACCGGCGGCGACCATGGTGGCCGCGTGGATCAGCGCGGACACCGGGGTCGGGCCGGCCATCGCGTCCGGCAACCAGGTCTGCAGCGGTACCTGCGCGGACTTGCCCGCGACGCCGCCCAGCAGCAGCAGGGTGCCCGCGGTCACCCACCCGGCGCCGCCCTCGGGCACGGCGGCGAGCACGTCCCGGATCCGGAACGAGTCGGCGCCCGCGGCGAGCACGAGGATGCCGATCAGGAACGGCACGTCGCCGAGCTTGGTGACCACGAACGCCTTGATCGAGGCGGAGCGGGCCGCCTCGGTCTCCCAGTGGTGGCCGATCAGGAAGTACGAGCAGACGCCCATCACCTCCCAGCCGACCAGGAGCACGATCAGGTCGCCGGTGAACACGACGAGCAGCATCGCCGCGGTGAACAGCGACACCAACGCCGCGTAGGACGAGTAGCGCGGGTCCTCGCGCAGGTAGGCGGCCGAGTAGACCTGCACCAGCAGCGCGACCACGGTGACCAGCACCGCGGACAGCGCGGCGAGGCCGTCCACCCGCAGCCCCAGCGTGATGTCCAGGGCGCCGGTGGGGGTCAGCCGCACCACCGACTCGCGCGTGTCGTCGCCGATGCCGGCGGCCACGACGATCGCGAGCACGGTCGCGACCAGGGCCGCGGGTACGGCGAACAGGACCGGGCGCACCCGGCGCCCGAGGAACAGCCCGAGCAGGGCCGCGAGCGCGGGCAGGCCGGTGGCCGTCGCGGCGGCGACCGTCATACCGATCCCTCCTTGTGCTCGGCGAGCTCGCGCAGTTCGGGAACGTCGGTGGTGGCCCGGTTGCGGAACACCATCAGCACGATGGCCAGCCCGAGACCGATCTCGGCGGCGGCGATGGTGATCACGAACAGGGTCAGCGCCTGACCGGCGTGCAGCGTGTCGCGCAGATACATGTCGAACGCGACCAGGTTGACGTTGACGGCGTTGAGCATCAGCTCGATCGACATCAGCACGAGAATCGCGTTGCGGCGCGCGATCACCCCGTAGAGCCCGATGCCGAACAGCAGGACGGCGAGGACGAGCGGATAGACCAGATGCATCGCGGGGTCAGTCCTTCCGGCCCGAGCGCACGCCCGATCGGGAGCGGGACAGCACGATGGCGCCGATCAGCGCGGCCAGGAGCAGCACGGACAACACCTCGAACGGCAGCACCCACACCTTGAACAGGCTCTCCCCGGTGACCCGGGTGCTGCCCACGCTGTCGTCGCCCAGATGCAGGTAGGCGGTGCGGAAGGCGTCCACGATCACGGTGAGCAGGGTCGCGGTGGCGCCCAGCGCGACCACCGCGGCCGGGATCCGGGCGGCGGGGTCGGCCGGTTCGGAGTATCCGATCGGCGCCTTGGTGAGCATCAGGCCGAACAACAGCAGCACCACGACGGCGCCGACGTAGATCAGCACCTGGACCCAGGCGATGAACTCGGCGGTGAGCAGCAGGTACTCGGCGGCCAGCCCGCCGAGCGTGACCACCAGCCACAGCGCGGCGTGCACGACCTGACGGGTGCTCACCACGAGCAGCGCGGAGCCGAGCACGACGACGCCGACCAGGACGAAGGCGATCTCGGCGCCGGTGGGCGAGAGGAATCCGTGCTCGGTGGCGGCGAGGTTCACGGGGTCTCCTCCGCTTCCGGTGTGGCGGCCCGGGCCGCGGCCGCGGCCTTCTCCGCCTTCTCGACGGCCTTGCGAGCCTGGATCAGTTCCTTGGGGTCCTCGGCGTGCTCGTCCAGCGCGGGTGGTGGCGGCACGGTCCACATCCACTCGCGCAGCTTGTCCTTCTCGTGCGTGAGTTCGTGGATGTCGCCGGTCGCGTACTCGAACTCCGGCGACCAGAACAACGCGTCGAACGGACACACCTCGACGCAGATGCCGCAGTACATGCACAGCGCGAAGTCGATCGCGAAGCGGTCGAGCACATTGCGGGTGCGGTCGCGCGCGCCGGGTTCGCGGGCGGGCACGACCTCCTTGTGCGAGTCGATGTAGATGCACCAGTCCGGGCATTCGCGCGCGCACAACATGCAGACCGTGCAGTTCTCCTCGAACAGCGCGATCACCCCGCGCGAGCGGGGCGGCAGTTCCGGGAGGACCTCCGGATAGGACTGTGTGACGGACCTCTTGGTGAGCGTCCTCAGGGTCACCGCGAGGCCCTTGGCCAGGCCCTTCATCAGGTCGCCACCTTTACCACGCCGGTCAGGACGAGTTGGCCGAGCGCGAGCGGGACGAGCACCGTCCACGCGAGCTTTTGCAGTTGGTCCTCGCGCAGTCGCGGATAGCTGACTCGCAGCCAGATCACCACGAACGCCAGGAGGCCGGTCTTGAGCAGGGTCCACAACCAGCCGACCGAGTCCGACCACGGGCCGTGCCAACCGCCCAGGAACAGCACGGTGGTCAGCGCGCACACGATCAGGATCCCGGCGTACTCGGACAGCAGGAACAGTGCGAAGCGCAGGCCGGAGTACTCGGTGTAGGCACCGAAGATGATCTCCGAGTCGGCGACCGGCATGTCGAAGGGCGGGCGCTGGATCTCGGCGAGGCCGGCGGTGAAGAACACCACGCCGCCGATCGCCTGCCAGGGCAGCCACCACCACTCGAAGCCCTCGACGATCCCGGTCAGCGACACGGTCCCGGCGGCCATCGCGACCGAGGCCGCGGCCAGCAGCATCGGCAGTTCGTACGCCATCAACTGGGCGGCCGAGCGGATGCCGCCGAGCAGCGAGTACTTGTTGGCCGAGGCCCAGCCGCCCATCAGCGAGCCGAGCACGCCCACGCCCATCACCGCGAGCACGAACACGATGCCGGCGTCGACGGTCCGGCCGACCAGGCCGTTGGGGCCGATCGGGATGGCGATCAGCACCACGAAGTAGGGGATCAGCGCGACGGCCGGCGCGAGCTTGAACACCCTGCGGTCGGCGCCGGCCGGGACGATGTCCTCTTTCTGCGCGAACTTGACGCCGTCGGCGACCAACTGCGCCCACCCGTGGAAGGCGCCCGCGTAGATCGGGCCGACCCGCGCCTGCATGTGCGCCATCACCTTGTGCTCGGTCTGCCCGATCAGCAGCGGCAGCACGAGGAACGCCCCGAGCACGAGAACGAGCCGGAGGCACACGTCGAGGAGACTCACGGGGTGTCCCCTTCGGTGGACGGGCGGGTCGGACCGCTCTCGCGCGGTTCGACGGCGGGCGCCTCGGGCGACGCGGCGGATTCGGCGGGTGCGGTGGACCCGGCCGGCGCCTCGGGCTCGGATGGCGCCGCAGGCTCGGATGGCGCCTCGGGCGACGCACCGGATTCGGAGGGCGTCGTGGACTCGGGCCGCGCGGCGGGCTCGGGTGGCGCCCCAGGCGCCGATGCGGGCTCGGGTGGCGCCGCAGGCGCCGGTGACGCCGGCTCGGTCGGCGGAGTCGAGTCGGTCGCGGGAGGCTCGGGCGACGCCGGCTCCGGCGCGGCCGGCGGCGCGGCGCTCTGGCTCGCCGAACCCTGCGACACGCTGCGGGTGCGACGCGCGGGCGGTGCACCCTCGCCCGCCTGGCTCGCGGAACCGGCCGCGGCGCCGCGGGTGCGGCGCGCCGGCGGCGCGCCCTCGCCGGCCTGACTCGCCGAGCCCGCCGCGGCGCCGCGGGCGCGGCGTGGGCGTTCCTCGGCGGCGGTAGCGGCCTCGGCCGCCGCCTCCTCCTTGTGCGGACCCCAGGTCGCCGGATCCGGTACGCCCGGCGGCAACGTACGGCGGCGGCCCGGCGAGCGGCCGGGCCCGGCACCGTGGTCGGACTCGCCCGGTTCCTTGGCACCGGGCCACGCCTTGGCCACCCGCGCGGCCAGGACGAACTCCTTGCGCAGCGGGTGTCCCTCGAAGCCGTCCGGCAACAGCAGCGGATCCAGGCCCGGGTGGTCGGTGAAGTCGATGCCGAACATCTCGTGCGTCTCCCGCTCGTGCCAGCGGGCCCCCGCGTACACCCCGGTCACGGTCGCGAGCACGGCGGCCTCGCGCGGCACGCGGGTACGCAGCAGCAGCCTGGGCCCGGTCGGGATCGCGCACACGTGCGCGACCACGTCGAACCCCTCGGCGAGTTCGTCGACACCGGTGAGCCAGTCGAAGAACGCGCAGCCGAGCACGTCGCGCGCGGCGGTCAGCGCGGCCGGCCAGTTCTGCGCCGCGACATCGACGGTGACCAGTCCGTACGCGTCCGACACCGCGAGCACCAGATCCTCGCCCAGGCCCGCGCGGATCTCCTCCGGGGTCATCCGGCATCCCCCGCCGCGGGCTTCGGCGGCGCGACCAGCGGTCGCGCGAGCGCGGCGGCGGGCAGCTTGCGGGCGTACCGGGCGGCCGGGTTCTCCACCGCGATCCGCTCCTGGAGCTTGAGGATGCCCTGGAGCAGCGCCTCGGGCCGGGGCGGGCAGCCGGGCACGTACACGTCGACCGGCACGATCTGGTCCACGCCCTTGGTGACGCAGTACGAATCCCAGTACGGACCGCCGCAGTTCGCGCAGGACCCGAACGAGATGACGTACTTGGGCTCGGGCATCTGCTCGTACAGCCGCTTGATCGCGGGCGCCATCTTGTCGCTGACCGTCCCCGAGACCACCATCAGGTCGGCCTGCCGGGGCCCGGGCGCGAACGGGATCACGCCCAGTCGGATGAAGTCGTGCCTGGCCATCGAGGACGCGATGAACTCGATCGCGCAACACGCCAGGCCGAAGTTGAACACCCAGAGGGAGTAGCGCCGTCCCCAGTTGAGCACGAGCCGCACCGGGTCCGGCGCGAGCCGCGAGAGCACCCCGAGCCGCGGCTGCGGGAGGTCGACCGGTGTGCGTTCCACCGGTGCCGGTGTCAGGTCCATGCGAGGACACCCTTTCGCCACGCGTACAGCAGTCCGGTGGCCAGGAAGCCGACGAACACGAACATCTCCACCAGGGTCGCGGCGCCGAAGCCCGGCGCGTCGAACACCGTCGCCCAGGGGAACAGGTAGATCACGTCGACCGCGAAGATGACGTAGAGGTACGCGTAGAGGTAGTACCGGATGTGGACCTGCGCCCACCCCACCCCCACCGGGTCGACCCCGCACTCGTACGTCGTGAGCTTCTCGTGCGTGGGTACGCTCGGTCGCAACAGTCGCCCGCCGGCGAACGCCACCGCGACGAAGGCCGACGCGACGAGCAGCACCAGACCCACGAGCGCGTACGTTCCGTAGTAGCCCTCCACCTGGCGCCTGCCTCCCGATCCGACATTGCCCGAACGTTGCGTGGACGTTGCTTACGTTTGTGGCACGGGAGTCTAGGGGGGTTGCGCCGGACCTGTCCCCGGTGTCCAATCCGCCGACCGGCCGGATCGGCGATACCGCTCCCGAAGCCAAGGTGGTAGGGACAACCCCACCCCCAAGACACCGACCCGCGCCATGGGACCCGCCCGGGTCACCGGGCAGAGTTGACCCAACGGATCGGCTTCTCTCCCAGCGAGGCAACTCCATGTCCATGCCCTCACCCGTGACTGCCTACGACGGGTCCACAGGTGATGCCCCGGCCCGAGCGCGGCCGGGCATCCTGCGCGCGCCGTTCACGGTGCGCACGTGGACCGACACGATCCATCTCGTGCTCAATCTGCCCATCGGCATCGTCGGTTTCACCTACGCCGTGGTGTTCATCGCGCTCGGCGTCGGTCTGACCCCGCTGTTCCTGATCGGGTTGCCGATGTTGGCGTTGACCCTGATGGGCAGCCGGCTGTTCGGCCGGATGGAGCGGGCCCGGGCGAGCGCGCTGCTGGACGAGCATGTGCGCGCACCGGCCCCGCTCCGGCCGCGGCCGGGGTTCACCGGCTGGATCAAGTCCGCGCTGACCGACCGGACCGGGTGGCGGGCCTGCCTGTATCTGTGCGTGCAACTGCCCTGGGGCGTCTTCACCTTCGCCGTCACCACGGCGCTGTGGGCGGCGTCGCTGACCATGGTCACCTATCCGCTCACCCAGCCGCTGTATCGCCGGGCCGACATGCCCGGCGCGAAGCTCTCCGGCGACGGGCCGCACGCGCCGGGCGCCGACCACTACCTCGCCGGGCCTGGCCCGGTGACGCTGACCATGGCGGCGGGCGTGCTGCTGCTCCTGGCGACGCCGTGGCTGGTGCGCGGGATGGCCAACGTGGACCGGGTGATGGTGCGCGGACTGCTCGGCCCGAAGTTCCTGTCCGAGCAGGTGCGCGACCTGACCGTGTCCCGGGAGGCCGCCGTCGACACCGCCGCGTCCGACCTGCGCCGGATCGAGCGCGACCTGCACGACGGCGCGCAGGCCCGACTGGTCGCCCTGGCGATGGACCTGGGCATGGCGAAGGAGAATCTGAACGCGAGCCAGGACACCGAGACCGCGCGGATGGTCTCCTCCGCGCACGACGAGGTCAAGCTCGCCCTCCAGGAACTGCGCGACCTGGCCCGGGGCATCCATCCGGCGGTGCTCACCGACCGGGGTCTGGACGCGGCGCTGTCCTCGATCGCGGCCCGCTGCACGGTCCCGGTCCGGGTCGAGGTGGACCTGCCCGGTCGGCCGGCCGCGCCGATCGAGTCGGTCGCCTACTTCTGCGCGTCCGAACTGCTGACCAACGTCTCCAAGCACGCCCGGGCCACCCACGCGTGGGTGACCGTGGGCCACCAGGACGGCCGGATGTATCTGATCGTCGCCGACGACGGCGCCGGTGGTGCCTCGACCGGCAAGGGGTCCGGGCTGGCCGGCCTGATCGAGCGGGTGCGCGGGGTGGACGGCACGCTGACCGTGGACAGCCCCGAGGGCGGGCCCACCAGGGTCACCGTGTGGCTGCCGCTGTGAGGACGCGGCGGGGCTGAGATCCGACCCGCCCGCGGTACACCGCATCGACTCGAATCCGGAAGACTGTAGCCGCACCCGCTCCTCGGGTGCGGCTACCGGATTTGGGGGATGTGAACGCTGTGCGCGTCGTCATCGCTGAGGATTCCGTACTACTTAGAGACGGTTTGTCCCGCCTGTTGACCGCTCGCGGCCACGAGGTCGTGGGCGAGGTCGGGGATGCCGAGCGGCTGGTCGCCGTCGCGGGCGAGCTGCTCCCGGACGTGTGCGTGGTGGACGTGCGCATGCCGCCCACGCACACCGACGAGGGCATTCGCGCCGCGGTGCGGATGCGGGCGACGCTGCCGCAGGTCGGCGTGCTTGTCCTGTCACAGTACGTCGAGGAGCAGTACGCGACGGAGTTGCTGGCGGGCAACACCAGCGGGGTCGGCTATCTGCTCAAGGACCGGGTCGCCGACGTCGGCGACTTCGTCGCGGCGGTCGAGCGGGTCGCGACCGGCGGCACGGCGCTCGACCCCGAGGTCGTCTCCCAGTTGCTCGGCCGTTCCCGCAAGCGCGACGTGGTGGAAAAGCTCACACCGCGCGAGCGCGAGGTGCTCGGCCTGATGGCCGAGGGGCGCACGAACGCGGCGGTCGCGCAGGCCCTGGTGGTGTCCGACGGAGCGGTGGAGAAGCACGTAAGCAACATCTTCGGGAAGCTCGGTCTCGCACCCAGTGACACCGATCACAGACGAGTCCTCGCGGTACTCGCATATCTCGGATCCTGACATCGTAGGGATCGAATTACTGGACCCATGCAATCATCCGGTCGATCGGAGCAGCCGTCCCGAATCGGGACGGGCTCTTGGTTTGCTCGGATATAGGCGGATATGTGCCCCCCTGCGGGTCATGTCCGCAGCGTGACACCGCTCACGTCACGCGCCAGGGCGGATCCTCGCCCGCTCCGGGGGGCGCCACGGCCCCCATCTGTACCGCCGTACGATGAAACTGCGACATCCGCGCGGTGCGCGGACCAACCGCCGCAGCGCCGAGGAGGTCCTTCCCCGTGACCAAGCAGGTCAAGCAGCTCGACCGGGTAGTGATCCGGTTCGCCGGCGATTCCGGTGACGGAATGCAGCTGACGGGCGACCGTTTCACGTCCGAGACGGCGACGTTCGGAAACGATCTGTCGACCCTTCCCAACTTCCCCGCCGAGATTCGGGCGCCCGCGGGCACCCTGCCGGGCGTGTCGAGTTTCCAGCTCCACTTCGCCGACCACGACATCCTGACGCCGGGCGACGCCCCGACCGTCCTGGTCGCGATGAACCCGGCGGCGCTCAAGGCCAACATCCGCGACCTGCCGCGCGGGGCCGAGATCATCGTCAACACCGACGAGTTCTCCAAGCGCGCGATGGCCAAGGTCGGCTACGCGAACAGTCCGCTGGAGGACGGCTCGCTGGACGCGTACAACGTGCACGCGATCCCGCTGACCACGCTGACCGTCGGTTCGCTGGCCGAGTTCGAGATCTCCAAGAAGGACGCCGAGCGGGCGAAGAACATGTTCGCGCTCGGCCTGCTGTCCTGGCTGTACCACCGGCCTACCGAGGCGACCATCGCCTTCCTGCGCAAGAAGTTCGCCAAGCTGCCGGTGATCGCCGAGGCCAACGTCGCGGCGTTCAAGGCGGGTTGGAACTTCGGTGAGACCACGGACGACTTCGCGGTCTCCTACGAGGTGGCCCCGGCGAAGCTGCCGGCCGGGACGTACCGCAACATCACCGGCAACCTCGCGCTGTCCTACGGCCTGGTGGCCGCCGGGCAACTGTCCGAGCTGCCGGTCTACCTCGGTTCGTACCCGATCACCCCGGCCTCGGACATCCTGCACGAGCTGGCCAAGCACAAGAACTTCGGCGTGCGCACCTTCCAGGCCGAGGACGAGATCGCGGGCATCGGTGCCGCGCTCGGCGCGTCCTTCGGCGGCGCGCTCGGGGTGACCACCACGTCCGGCCCCGGCGTCGCGCTCAAGTCCGAGACGATCGGCCTGGCCGTCTCGCTGGAGCTTCCGCTGCTGATCGTCGACGTGCAGCGCGGCGGACCCTCGACCGGCCTGCCGACCAAGACCGAGCAGTCCGACCTGCTCCAGGCCATGTTCGGGCGCAACGGCGAGGCCCCGGTGCCGATCGTGGCCCCGCAGACCCCGTCCGACTGCTTCGCGGCCACCATCGAGGCGGCCCGGATCGCGCTGAAGTACCGCACCCCGGTCTTCCTGCTCTCCGACGGCTACCTGGCCAATGGCTCGGAGCCGTGGCGCCTGCCGGAGACGTCCGAACTGCCGGACCTGCGCGTCGAGTTCGCGACCGAACCGAACCAGGAGATGCCGGACGGGACCAAGGAGTTCTGGCCCTACAAGCGCGACCCCGAGACGCTGGCCCGCCCGTGGGCGGTCCCCGGCACGCCGGGCCTGGAACACCGGATCGGCGGCATCGAGAAGGCCGACGGCATCGGATCGATCTCCTACGACCCGGCCAACCACGACCTGATGGTGCGCACCCGACAGGCCAAGGTCGACGGGATCGCGAACGACATCGAGCCGCTGTGGGTGGACGACGCGACCGGTGACGCCAAGGTGCTCGTGATCGGGTGGGGTTCCACCTACGGTCCGATCGCCGCCGGTGTCCGTCGGGTGCGGGCCGCGGGCGGCAAGGTCGCGCAGGCCCACCTGCGTCACCTCAACCCTTTCCCGGCCAACACGGCCGAGGTGCTCAAGTCGTACGACAAGGTGATCGTCCCGGAGATGAACCTGGGTCAGCTCGCCCTGCTCCTGCGCGGGAAGTTCCTCGTGGACGCCATGTCCTACACCCAGGTTCGCGGTCTGCCGTTCAAGTCCGAGGAACTGGCTCACGTGATCCAGGAAGTGATCGAGAGTGTCTGAGTCTGCGAACGGCGCCGGCGGTTTCCCTTCGCTGTCGCTGATCCCGAAGGCCGACGGCAAGCAGTCCATGAAGGACTTCAAGTCGGACCAGGAGGTGCGCTGGTGCCCGGGTTGCGGGGACTACGCGATCCTGGCGGCCGTGCAGGGCTTCATGCCCGAACTCGGTCTCCGCAAGGAGAACATCGTGTGGGTCTCGGGCATCGGCTGCTCCAGCCGCTTCCCGTACTACATGAACACCTACGGCATGCACTCGATCCACGGGCGCGCGCCGGCCATCGCGACCGGTCTGGCCACCTCGCGCGAGGACCTCTCGGTATGGGTGGTCACCGGTGACGGCGACGCGCTGTCCATCGGCGGCAATCACCTGATCCACGCGCTGCGGCGCAACGTCAACCTGAAGATCCTGCTGTTCAACAACCGGATCTACGGCCTGACCAAGGGTCAGTACTCGCCGACCTCCGAGACCGGCAAGATCACCAAGTCCACCCCGATGGGCTCGCTCGACCACCCGTTCAACCCGCTGTCGGTGGCCATCGGCGCCGAGGCCTCGTTCGTGGCCCGGTCGATCGACTCCGACCGCAAGCACCTGACCTCGGTGCTGCGCGCGGCGGCGGCGCACGAGGGCACCGCGCTGGTGGAGATCTACCAGAACTGCAACATCTTCAACGACGGCGCGTTCGAGCAGCTCAAGGACCCGGAGAAGCGGGACGACGTGACCATCCGGCTGGAGCACGGGCAGCCGATCCGGTTCGGCTCGGACGGGCAGTTCGGCGTGATCCGGGGTGCGCGCGGTTCGCTGGACGTGGCCGAGGTGGCCAAGGTCGGCGAGGACGCGCTGATGGTGCACGACGCGCACGCGGACAACCCGGAGTTGGCCTTCGCGCTGACCCGGCTGGGCGATCTGACCAGCAACACGCACACCCCCATCGGCGTCTTCCGCGACATTCGGCGCCCGGTCTACGACCGGCTGATGTCGGCCCAGATGGCCGAGGCGGCGAGCACCCAGGGCGCCGGCGACCTGGCCTCGCTGATCCGGGGCAACGACACCTGGACGATCAACTAGCGACACCGGCACGACCGGCGACGCCGGTACACGCGGATGGGGCCCGGCGGAATTCCGCCGGGCCCCACGCGTGTGCCGGGCCCGCGCCCGGCCGCACGTGCCGGGCCTGCGCCACGGCCCCTGTTCGGCCGAGCACGGGCATGTGCGGCGGGGCGCCGGGGCAGCCGAGGGGTCATGCAGCCACCGACCGGCCCGCCCGCTCCGCTCAGCGTGGACGTCCGGATTCCCGAGACGGTCGGATACCGGCTCAAGAAGCGACTGCTCGGCCCGCCGCTGGTGACCTCGCGGCTGCGCGGCGAGAAATTGTCCAACCCGACCGCGCTGGGCGTATTGGCCTCGGACTGCATCTCGTCGTCGGCGTACGGCACCGAGCAGATGTTGCGGGCGCTGGTGCCCTACATCGGCCTCGCGGCGTTCACCCTGCTCCTGCCGGTCACCTACGCGATCCTCGCGGTGCTGCTGTTGCTGACCCTGTGCTATCGGGACGTGGTGAGCCTGTACAGCAAGGCGGGCGGCTCCTACATCGTCGCGCGCGACAACTTCGGGCCGCGCGTCGCGCAGGTCGCCTCGGTCGCGCTGCTGATCGACTACGTGGTCACCGTCGCGGTGCAGACGGCGGCCGGCACCGACGCCATCGCCTCGCTGCTGCACCTGCTGTGGGGCACCGACATCAGCGGCTGGAAGCCGGAGATCTGTGTCGGCGTGGTCGCGGTGCTGTTCTACGGCAACCTGCGCGGGGTCAAGGAGGCCGGGCGCACGTTCGCGCTGCCCGCATACCTGTTCATGGGCGCGATGGCGATCGTGTTCGTGGTCGCGCTGGTGCGCTGGGCGAGCGACGGCGCGCTGCCGCAGGCGGACGTACACGCCGCCGGCGCCGTGCCGCTCGGCGAGTCCGGCAACGGACTGCTCTACGGCGCCTCGTTGTTCGTGGTGCTGCGGGCGTTCGCCAACGGCGGCTCCTCGCTGACCGGTCTGGAGGCGCTCTCGAACAGCGTGTCCACCTTCCGCGAACCGCGCGCCCGCAACGCGCGCAAGACGCTGGTGGCGATGTCGCTGGTGCTCGCGACCCTGGTGCTGGGCATCTCGCTGCTCGCGCACGCCACCCACGCGATCCCCTACCTGGAGGGCGATCCGACGGTGATCGCGCAGGAGGCGCACCTGGTCCTGGGTGAGGGCGTGCTCGGTCGGGCCGGGTTGATCTTCGTGCAACTGGCCACCGCGCTGATCCTGTACACCGGCGCGAACACGCCGTTCAACGGCTTCCCGTTCCTGGCCGACTTCGTCGCCGAGGACGCGTTCCTGCCGAAGATGTTGCGCAAGCGCGGCCACCGGCTGGCCTTCTCGAACGGGATCATCCTGCTCGCGGTGCCCGCCGTCGCGCTGCTGCTGGCGACCGGGGCGAGCGTGGACTCGCTGGTCGCGCTGTACGCGATCGGCGTGTTCACCGGGTTCATGATGGCCGGCGCCGGGCTGACCAGGCACCACTGGAGGGTGCGCACCGGTCACTGGCGGGCCGCGACCGTGCTCAACGCGCTCACGGCCGTGGTCTCCGCCGCGGTGGTGCTGATCTTCGCGGTCACCAAGTTCACCGAGGGCGCGTGGCTGGTGGTGGTGCTCTTCCCGTTGGGCGTGTGGGCGCTGATCGGGGTCAACCGGCGCTACCGCGAGGAGGCGGCGGCACTCGCGGTGGCACCGGCCACGGCGGACTTCAACATTCGCGATCGCTCGGTGGTCGTGGTGCTGGTCGACTCGCTCGACGTCGCGGTGCTCCAGGCGGTGCGCTACGCCCGCTCGCTGCGCGCGGACGACCTGCGCGCGGCGCACTTCGTGCTGGACAGCCGGCACGCGAAGAAGCTGAGCAAGCGGTGGGAGGCGAGTCGGGCCGCCGACATCCCGCTGGAGCTGATCGAGTGTCCGGACCGGCGGCTGGCCCGGGCGGTGCTGGAACTGGCCGCGCGCGAGGTGGCGGACGGCGCGTCCGGAATCACCATGCTGCTGCCTCGGCACACCTATCCACCGGGCATCGGGCGCCTGCTGCACGGCCGCACCACCGACTCGATCGCGTCGGCGCTGACCCGGGTACCGCACGCGATCGCCACCATCGTGCCGTTCGACGTGGCCGCGGCGATGGCGCACCGGCCGATGCCGACGGAGCCTGCGGCGGCCAGGTGTGTGACCCGGTTGTTGCCGACGATGGACGCCGAGCCGGAGTCGGCGGACCGCGTGGCGGGTGCCACGTCGGTGGCCGAGCTCAAGTGGCGGCAGCGAGCCGAGGTGGTCGGCCGGGTCCGGTCGGTGTCCACGTCGCCGGAGAGCGCCCGGCCGGCCCTGGAGGTCGAGCTGTACGACCGCACCGGCGGCCTCAGGCTGCTCTTCCACGGCCGCCGGCACCTCGCGGGCGTGGAACCGGGCCGCCGGATGCGGGTGCACGGGGTGGTCGGCGAGTCGGAGGGCCACCTGGCGATGTCCGACCCGAGCTATGAACTGCTGCCGGAGGACGACTAGCGGGAGTGCTCCGCGCCGCCGCCTTTGTCGGCGCTCTCGGCGCCCTCGACGCCCTCGACGCCCTCGACATCCTCGACGCTCTTGCCGCCGACGCCGTTGTCCGAGCCGACGCCGTTGTCCGAGCCGTCGACGCGGCGGAGCAGGCCCAGGCGGCTGGCCGTGCGGGTGATGTCCGTCGGCAGGTCGTCGCCGGCGAGGATTTCGGTCAGGGTGCGGTCGCTGCACAGGAAGAGCCGTACGTCGGCGTCGCAGCAGACGTCGATCAGGTTCACGAACCGCTGCCGGGCCTCGGCGCTCGCCGTCTTGAGCGCGGGCAGCCCGTCGAGCACCCACGTGGGGTACGTCTCGGCCAGGACGAGGTAGTCCAGCGGCGACGTCCGGCCCTCGCACAGCTCCGCGAACCCGCCCCACAACTCGCCCGGTCGGGCCGCCGCGACGGCGAGCTCGCGGTGGTTGACCCGCAGCGTGACCGCCTCGTCGGGCGTGGGCGGTACGAGTTGCTGCCCGCGCAACTGCTCGGGGTCGCCGGGCCACAACACCGCTCCGCGGGCGAACGCGGTGTCCAGGGTCTCGATCCGGGGCAGCGACCGGTAGTCATGCGGTCCGGCGACCGTAACCACGGTCATCCGCGCCTCGATCTCGCGGATCGTCGGCTCGAACAGGTGGTGGTGGAGCGGGTTGGGCAGCAGCCCGGCGGGCGGGTAATTGGACGTGCAGACCAGAACCACCCCGCGCGCGTGCAGTTCCCGCAGCAGGCGGGTGACCAGCATCGCGTCGCCCGGGTCGTGCACGTGGAACTCGTCGAAGCACAACAGGTCGACGTCGCCGACCAGTTCGGACACGGCCGCGTCGACGGCGCTGCGCTCGTGGCCGTGGTCGTCGCGGTGCCGGCGGACCGCCTCGTGCAGGCGTCGGAAGAAGGCGTGAAAGTGCACCCGCGTTCGGCGCTCGGCGGGCAGCGGTACGGCCGCGAAGAACGTGTCGAGCAGCCAGGTCTTGCCCCGGCCGACCGGACCCCACAGGTACAGCCCCGCTGCCGGCCGGCGATGGAACAGGCCGTGCCCTCGGCCCCGACCCAGCGCCGCGCCGAGCTCGGCGAGCCGATCGGCGGCCTGCTCCTGTGCCGCGTCGAGCAGGTATCCGCGCGCACGTGCGGTCTCGTGGAAGTGGCCTCGCATCGTCTCGACCGTCGTCCGCCCCATGATCGGGATCGTAGTGAACGGCCCTTCGAGGGCTTCGCCGCCGGCCGGGATCGGCGGCGCGGGTCAGGGGCGCGCGGCGAACAGCACGGTCAGGAGCGGTACGACGCGCATCGCGGGTACCTCGTAGTGCCCTCGGCCCACGGTGCGCAGCCAGCCGGCCGCGACCAGTTGGCGCAGGTGGTGGTAGACCTGCCCGCTGGTCCCCATCCCCTCCAGGGCGCCGAGTTCGGCCGCGGTGTCGGTGCCGCGCAGGATCTCGCGCAGCAGGGACAGTCGTACGGGGTGGCCGAGGGCGCCCAGGTGCTCGGCGAACGGCGCCCAGTCCTCGGCGAGCAACGCGTCCGCGTCGGCGGCCAGTTGCCACTCGACGGGCGTTCCCTGGGGCAGTCGCAGGGCGCCGGTGTACAGCAGCGCGCCGATCCCGTAGTGCTCCTTGAGCCCTTCCAGGGCCCAGAATGCCTCGGCGTCCGGGCTCGGCACGAACCGGTCGGCCGATCCGGTCGGCGGTTCGGCGGCCGCGGCCTCCAGCGCCGCGACGCGCTCGGTCAACGCGTCCAGGCGCGCGAGCAGGGCGGCCGGGTCGATCTTGTCGGCCTTGTCGGTCTTCTCGGTCGCAGTGGTCGGGTCGTTCCGTTCACTGTCGTCGTCCGGTCGATGCGCCACGTCGTGATTGTTACGCAGTTACGTAATCTCTTCAATCCATCGACGAGTCGTCGGCCCGCACGGGTATCGCGTGGTATTCGACCTCGACGTAGAACTGACCGTTGGGCTTCTTCAGCCGGCGCACGGTGCGGTGCCCGGTGGCGCCCAGTTCGCGCAACGCCTTCTGCACCCGGTACGGCCCTTCCGGCATCACGTCGGCCACATCCTTACCGGTGAACTTGATCCCCGCGGGCACCGCCAACATGCACGCGAGCACCCGCCGGGCGAGCGGGCTGAGGTCACTGTCGGCGCGCTCCGGTTCGCCCGTCACGGCGTCACCTCCCGCTGTTCAGTCGACCAGGTCGGCTGTGTCGATGGTCACCGAGAACGGTGCCGGCAGGGTCAGCTTCTTGCCGAAGGCAACCTCGTTGCGGCCGGCATAGGCATCACGCTCGGGGTCGGAGTACAGGATCACCTTCCCGTTCTGCCGGTCGATGAGCAGGTGGAACGGGATGCCGGCGAGCGCGTACGCCCGATGGTTCTTCATGCGGTCGCGGTTCGGATCGGAGGACGTCACCTCGACCACGAGCAGCACGTCGTCCGGTGGCATCCAGGACGGCGCGTGGCGCAGCCCTCCGTGCGGCACATAGGTCGCGTCCGGCACGACGAAGTCGCCACTGGGCAGCGCCAGCCCCTTGTTCCCGGACGCACTCAGCGCGACCGCGGACCCCAGCATCTGCAACCGGAGCTGGTCGACGATCGTCTCGTGGTCTCCGTCCGGCGGTGGCGCCACATTGGTATTCCCGTCGATGAACTCCACACGATCGTTTTTCAGCCGCTCGGACAGCGCGAAGAACTCGGCGAGTAGCGGCTCCTCATCGGTTTCCACATGATGGGGATACACCGATCCGACGGTCATCACACCCGGTCCTCCTCTCTCCGAGGCAACTCCGTCAGCCTAGTTTCGGCTCCGACCACACGGTAGCCTCCCCGATCCGGTTCACCCGATCGAGCCGAGGCGGGCTCTTCCGGGCTTGGCCTAGGCTGCGGCGTATGCGCGTGGACCTGCATCAGATCGTGGTGGACGCCCGGGAGCCCCGGCAGTTGGTGCGGTTCTGGGCCGGCCTGCTCGGCGGCGAGCCGGTGGATCGGGAACGGGGTTGGTCGCATGTCGAACCGCCCGGGGCGGTGCGCATGTCGTTCCAGCCGGTGCCCGAGGACAAGGCCGGGAAGAACCGGCTGCACCTGGACCTGCGGGTGACCGACATCGACGCCGCCGTGACCCTGGCGGTCTCCCTCGGCGCCGACGCCCGGGGCGCCACGGTCACCGACGAGCAGGGCTCGTTCCAGGTGATGAGCGACCCCGAGGGCAACGAGTTCTGCTTCGTGACCTGATCCCGGCGGCCGCCCGCAACCCCCGGAAACGCGGCGACGGATCGGCACGAGACAGCGAGTCGGCGGGACACATTCGCCGCTCGCTGCTTCGCGCCGATCCGTCGATCGTCGGGTCGGGCCCGGTCAGGCCGCCGGGACCACCGCTTCGCGGGCCAGCACCCGCTGCGTGGCCTTCGGGCCCTTCTTCGCGAAGATCACCAGGCGCATGAAGGCGAACCGGCCGACGCCGGCCAGGCCCGACGCGGACAGGTACACCGACTGCTCGACCAGCACACCGGCGTTCGGCTCGATCGCGCGCAGGACGAGCATCGCGGCGGTGGTGAACAGGTAGCAGACCAGGACGGTCAGCGCCGCCTTGATGTGGTCGCTCTTGCCGGGCTTGTCCTGGCCGAAGGTGAACCGGCTGTGCAGTTCGGTGGCGATCAACGTCGAGCCGACGGTCACCAGCGCGTTGGCGGCGGCGAACGGCACGCGGCCGGAGAGCAGGACCAGCGTCGCGCTGCTCGCGAGGCCGACACCGCCGCCGAAGACGACGAAGCGGACGAAGGAGCCGATCACTCCGGGTGCCTTGGCGGTGGTGTTGCCCGTGGTGTCCATGTGCAAGAGCATCCGCTTCACCGCCGGCAGCCCCCGCACAAACCACTGACCGCCCCGACAGCCCGCTGTCAGCGCCGGCCCCGGCTGTCAGCCGGCCCCGCCGACCTGCGCGTTCACTCGAAGTTCCAGTCCCGCGGCAACTCGGCGGCACAGCAGGCGCAGACGAAATCGTCCTCCTTGACCACCGCGCGCTCACCGCAATCCGGACACCGGCGGAACACGAACACGTCGGTGAAAGCGTCCGGACGGGCCACACCGATGCGCGCGAGGGCCGCGGCGACCGCCGGCCACGAATCCGGTTCCGGGCAATAGCCGGACGACTGGTTGCCGATCCCGACCACCGCCCACGCCCCGTCCTCGACCCCGAAGGCGATCTCTCCGGCGCCGAGCACCCGTCCGCCGCCCGCACAGGCCACGTGCTCGCTGCGACGCGGGGCGAGCCGCAGCACCCCGTCGAGCGCGACCACGTACGTGAAGGGCTCGGCCAGGTCGCCGCGCTCCTGCGCCCCGAGCCAGGCCGCCAACTCGCCGGCCGAGCGGATCGGCCGGCCCCCGCCCGAGCCACGCACCACCTCGGCGCGGATGTCCGCCGGCCCGACATAGCGATAACTGCGGAAGCGAGCACTCACGGCACCACCCTGCCGGCCCGGGCACGCCGACACGCGGGTGTTTCGGCGCGGGCCGAGGTGTCGGGTGACCCGCTCCGCGCGCCCGTGGTCGGCGCACGCCCCCGGTGCCGTGCGCGACCGGCTCACTTCCCCGGGCGCACCGCGTGGAGCGCGTCCACCAGGCCGTGGCCGTGGAACGAGTCGATGTCGCCGGACGCTGTGCACGGCGCCGCGCACGGCAGTCGGGTCGCCGTCGCGTACAACCGGGCGGTGATCGCGGCCGGCCCCCACGCGGGATGCGCCGAGGCGATCAGCGCGGCCACCCCGCTCACCGCCGGCGCCGCCATCGACGTGCCCGCCTTGTGCGCCCAACCGCCCTCGCGCGCCGTCGACAACACGCCCTCGCCGCCCGCCCCGCCGCCGCCCGGGCCGGCCAGGTCCACCACACCCAGGCCCGTGTTCGAGTAGCCGGCCCGGCGCCCGTCCGCACCGACCGCCGCGACCGTGACCACACCCGGGAGTTCGGCCGGCAACATCCGGCACGCGTCGGTCACCGGCCGCGGCCTCACGGGCCGTTCGGCCGCGTCGTCGGGGCTGTACGGATCCACCGTCTTGTGCGCGAGGTCGTAGTCGGCGTTGCCCGCCGCCGCGATCGACAGCACGCCCCGATCGGCCGCGTACGCCGCCGCCCGGCGTACCGCCTCGTGGATCACCGCCTGGTCCTCGTCGTCCGGACACAGCAGCCACCACGGGTCGTTGTAGTAGCTGTGGTTGGCGATCCGCAGCCCCCGGTCCGCGTGCTCGGCGAGCCAGACGAACCCGCACACGCTCGCCTCGCCGTGGAACATCGCGTCCGCGTCACCGATCCGCAACGCCGCGATCCGCACCCCGGGCGCCACGCCGACCACGCCCGTGCCGTTGCGGGCCGCCGCGATGGTGCCGGCCACGTGTGTGCCGTGATCCGAGCGCGGGGCCCGCCACGCCGCGTCCGCCTGGATCGGCCGGCCCGTCGAACAGTCCGCGGACAACGCGGCGTCGAAGTTCGGCGCCAGATCCGGATGCCGATCGTCCACGCCCGTGTCGGCCACCGCGACCACGACGTCGGGAACCCCCTCGGTGATCCGCTGCGCCTCGTACGCGTGCACCATCGCCAGGTTCCACTGGGCCGCCTCGGCCGGATCCGCGGCCGGCGCGCCGGTCCGCTCCGCCGCCCGCACCGGCACCGTGCGCGTCGCGCCGACCCGCGCCACCCCGGGCCGCCCGCGCACCGCCGCCGCGAATCCCGGCCCGCCGTGCGCCACCACCACCCCGATCCGCCCGTACGCCTGCACCACCGTGCCCCCGGCCCGCCGCACCGCCGCCTCGGCGAGCGCCGCGCCCGCCGCGCCGTCGGGCCGGGTCAGCACCAGGTACGAGTAGGTCTCCGGCGGTGTGTCCGCCGACCGCGCCGCCGCGGGCACCGTCCCGAACACCGCGGCCGCGGCCGCGGACACCATCGCGATCGCCGCGCGCATCCTCATGGGGCCGTACATGCACCCGGGACACCCGCGCCAACCGGACATTCACCCGGACGAGTCGCCCACCCGGACCACCGGCCGACCCGCCCGCGCTCACGTGGTGATGTCGCGTTCGGTCATCCGGGCCCAGGCCGCCGCGCCGAAGATGGCCGTGTAGGCCGTCTGGACGCCCAGGTTGCGCAGGATCTCGTCGGTGGGGATCGGGTCGCGCAGCAGGTCGCCGAAGCTCATCCAGCCGTCGGTGAACAACCACGGGTGGATACCCGACAGTTGCGGGATCCCGGTGAGGATCGCGGTCACGATGACCACGCCCACCGTGGTGGCCATCGCCGCGACCGGCACCGTGGTCAGCGTCGACACGAACAGCCCGATCGCCGCGAGGCCGACCAGCGAGGCCGCGACGCACAGCGCGATCAACAACGCGCGCCAGGACGCCTCGGCCATCGAGATGGTGTCCCCGGTCAACAGCGGCACATCGCCCATCGGGAACAGCGCGGCGCCCACCACCAGCGCGGACAGCGCCACCGTGAGCGTGGCGGCCAGGCAGAAGGCCAGCACGCCGGCGAACTTCACCAGCAACAACCGGGTCCGGCCGGCCGGCGCGACCAGCAGATAGCGCAGCGTCCCGGCGTGCGCCTCGCCCGCGATCGAGTCCCCCGCCACCACGCCGACCGTCATCGGCAGGAAGAACGGCAGCGCGGCGGCCAGCGACGCGAAGACCAGGAACAGCCCGTTGCCGGTGACCTGGTTCACGAAGTCCATTCCCCCGCCGCCACCGCCCGAGGAACCCCCGTCGTGGAAGTAGCGCAACGCGACCCCGAGCATGACCGGCACGAAGGCCAGGAAGCCCAGCATCGCGGCCGTGCGCGGGCGCAGGAAGACCAGGCGCAGTTCGCTGCGCATCAGCCCGCGCAGCCGCGGCAGTCGCTCGGACCCGAACGTCTCGGTGCCCGTCGAGTACCGGAACGCGGGCGACAGGACGCCCGTCTTGGGCAGTGCGTCAGTCGGTGACATCGAAGCCTTCTCCGGTCAGGGCGACGAACGCGTCCTCCAGGGACGGCCGCGCGAGGGTGAACGAACGGACCCGGACGTCGGCGCGCACCAGCGCCGCACAGACCTCGTCGGGCTCCAGGGGAGCGGGGTCGGCCTCGACACCGTCCGAGGTGGTGACGATGTCGCTCGCGCCGAGCCTGGTCAGCACCACGACCGCCGCCTCCGCGTCGGGAGTCGTGACCACCAGGCGGGCCCGGGTGCCCGCGCGCAGCGATTCCACCGTGCCCTGGGTGATCAGCCTGCCGTGGCTCATCACCGCCACGTCCGTGCACACCTGCTCGATCTCGTCCAGCAGATGCGAGGACAGGAACACCGTCGTGCCGTCCGCGGCCAAGGCGCGGATCAGCGCCCGGATCTCGCGCATCCCCTGCGGGTCCAGGCCGTTGGTCGGCTCGTCCAGCACCAGCAGGTCGCGCGGTCGCAACAGCGCGGAGGCGATGCCGAGCCGCTGCTTCATGCCCAGCGAGTACGCCCGCGCCTTGCGCCCGGCCACCGCCGTCAGCCCGACCTTGGCCAGTGCCTCGTCCACCCGGGCGGCGCGGGTGCGCGGATCCGACGTGGGGTCCGCGGCGTCCAGCCGCTCCAGGTTCTGCCGACCCGTCAGGAAGCCGTAGTGGGCCGGGCCTTCGATCAGCGCGCCGACCCTGGGCAGGACCTGCCCGACGGCCCCGGGCATGGGGCCGTCGAGCAGGGTGACCGAACCGCCGGTCGGCCGGATCAGGCCGAGCAACATCCGGATGGTCGTGGTCTTGCCGGAACCGTTGGGCCCGAGGAACCCGAAGACGGAACCGGCCGGCACGGTCAGGTCGAGTCCGTCCACGGCGAGCCGGTCCCGGCCGTAGCGCTTGGACAGCCCCTCGGTACGGATCGCCGCGGCGCCGACCGCCGTGGACGCGCTCATCGCTGTGCCGCGATCCGCTGGAGCGTGTCCGCGTCGACCGCGCCGGCGAAGATCCGGCCCGAGTCGGTGCTCAACACGTTCAGCAGCCGGGTGTCGATCAGCGTCCCGCCCGGAACCGGCTTGCCCAGCTTGCCCAACAGCCGGGTGGCGTCCTCGGCCTCCCCGCCGGCGGGCAACTCGACCACGGTGGCCCACCCGTCGCCGAACAGACCCGGGTTCTGCTTCGGCTGCTCCCCGGTGGGAGCGGTGGGCGGGTTCGGCGCGGCGGGCGGCTCGGGCATCGCCTCGTTCGTCGGCACCTCCTTGACCCGCGCCCCGGCCGGCGGCTTGAAGTCGAACGTGTCGGCCGCCGGCTTGTCGTAGGAGACCTTCTCGAAGCCGATGTCGATCGCGGGCTTGCCGCCCTTGACGGTGTCGACCGTCACCCGCAGCGGCACCCCGGTCCTCGCGTCCACGAACACCGTCGCCGCGGCGATCAGGCTGCCCTGGGCCTTGGGCGCGAAGCGGAGCTTGTAGACGTCGTGCCCGGCGACCCGGGCGGTGCCGTCGGCCCGGACGTCGGTGCTCGGGCCGACCAGGTCGAGCAGTTGCCCGGCCGCGTCCTGCGGCGTGACCGGCAGCAGCGAGGCCACGTCCGGCCGGCTCGTGTCGATCGTGCCGTGGGTGGCCGCGTGCGCACGGCTGTCGTAGGTCCACACGTCCCGGCCGTTGTGGATGACGTTGTACTCGGCCAGATCGGACATGATGCCGATCCGCTGTCGGTCCGGGCCGTCCACGGCCACCTGGAGCTTGTTGGTGCCGGACAGCAGCGCCTGTGGGCCGCCGCCGGCCTTGCCGGGCAGGGCGGGCAGGCCCAGGTCGGTGTCGATGCGGACGGTGCCGGTCAGCGCGTCGGCCCGGGCGGCGGCGACCTTGGCGACGAGTTGATCGGCGGTCTGGTCCGGTAGCCCCGGATGCGAGTCGTCGGCGAACGCGGCGGGGCCGAACGTCACGGCGCCCACGGTCGCCGCCGCGATCGCGGCCGGCACCGCGAAGCGCCACGGAACGGATCGGCGGGTGGTGCGGGTCATGGAGATTGCCCCCTGATTCGAGTGTCGAATGCGACACCACAAGGGGATCATCGGGACCGGGCACTCGGCGTCGGCCTCACGTCACCGCAAAACGTCACCCTCAAGACGTGCGCCGCACCCGAGCACGGGACTTGATGGTGACGCACCACCTCCCGCGCTACTCCCGAGGGAGCAGCCGGCGAGCACTCCCGCGGTAGACCGCGGCCCGCCCACCCGACGTCACGGGTGGGCGGGCCGGCATCGAAAACTACGCGCTGCGCTCCACGACCAACTCGCACAACGAGGACAACGCCCGCTTCGCGCTGCACTCCGGCAGCGGCGCCAGGACCTCCCGAGCCGCTTCGGCATAACGCCGAGTGTCCTCGCGGGCCTTGGCGAGTGCCGGGTGCGCGCGCAACAGCGCGAGCGCCTCGGCGTGCTCGTCGTCGTCGGTGATCGGCCCGTCCAGGAGGTTCAGCAGGTGCCGGTCGGCCGCCGGCGACGACCCGGCCACGCCCGCCCGCAGGTGCAGCACCGGCAACGTCGGCACACCCTCGCGCAGGTCGGTGCCCGGTGTCTTGCCGGACTCGGTCGCCTCGCTGGCGATGTCGAGCACGTCGTCGGCCAGTTGGAACGCGACGCCGAACCGCTCGCCGTAGCGGGTCAGGATGTCCACCACGTGCTCGTCCGCGCCCGCGAACATCGCGCCGAACTGGCCCGAGGCCGCGATCAGCGAGCCGGTCTTGTCCGCCATCACCGACAGGTAGTGCTCGACCGGGTCGTCGCCGGGGCCCGGTCCGACCGTCTCGCGGATCTGGCCGGTGACCAGTCGGGCGAACGCCCGCGCCTGGATCCGGACCGCCTCGTTGCCCAGGTCGGCGACGATCTCCGAGGCTCGGGCGAACAGGAAGTCGCCGGTCAGGATCGCGACCGAGTTGTCCCACCGGGAGTTCGCGCTGGGCGCGCCGCGCCGCAGCGGAGCCTCGTCCATCACGTCGTCGTGGTACAGCGTGGCCAGATGGGTCAGTTCGCACACCACCGCCGCGGGCACCACGCCCGGGGCCTGCCAGTCGCCGAACTGGGCGGCGAGCAGCACCAGCAGAGGCCGGAACCGCTTGCCGCCCGCCTCCACCAGGTGCCGCGAGGTCTGCGTCAGGTAGGGGAACTCGCTCTTGGTGGCCGCCAGGAGCTCCTGCTCCACGGCGGCCATCCCCGCCCTGATATCGGCGTCGAGAGTCTCGTCCGTGACGCTCAGCCCGAAGGGCCCCACGATCGCCATGACGGTTCTCTCCTGTCGATCACGCAGAGTCTCTGCGTCGTGCTCAATGGACGAACAAGGCTGCCTTGTCCGCGAGGTCCAGTACCGGCTGCGGGAGGATGCCAAGGACCACGGTAACGGCTACCCCGAGCGCGATGGCAGCGGTGGTCATCACGCTGGGTACGACAACCGTCGGACCGTCGACCTTGGGCTCCGAGAAGAACATCAACACGATCACCCGCACGTAGAAGAACGCGGCGATCGCGCTGCACAGCACACCGACCACCACGAGGCTGCCCGCACCCCCTTGCGCCGCCGCCTGGAAGACCGCGAACTTTCCGGAGAAACCGCTGGTCAGCGGGATTCCGGCGAAGGCGAGCAGGAACAGAGCGAACACTCCTGCGACCAGCGGGGAGCGCCTGCCCAGACCCGCCCAGTGGGACAGATGGGTCGCCTCGCCGCGGGCGTCGCGTACCAGTGTGACCACCGCGAAGGCACCCAGAGTGACGAACCCATAGGCCACAAGGTAGAACATCGTGGACGACACGCCCGCGTCGTTCATCGCGATCATTCCGGTCAGAATGAAACCCGCGTGGGCGATCGACGAGTAGGCCAGCAGTCGCTTCACGTCGGTCTGGGTGATCGCGATGATCGCGCCGGCGACCATGGTCAGGATCGCGACGCCGATCATCACCGGCCGCCAGTCCCAGCGCATGCCCGGCAGCGCGACGTAGAAGAACCGCATCATCGCGCCGAACGCGGCGACCTTGGTGGCCGCCGCCATGAACCCGGTGATCGGGGTCGGCGCGCCCTGGTACACGTCCGGCGTCCAGGAGTGGAACGGCACGGCGCCGACCTTGAACAGCAGGCCGACCGCCACCATCGCGAGCCCGATCAGCAGCAGCGCGTCGTTGTCCATCGCGCCCGCCGAGGCCACGCCGATCCTGTCCAGCGAGACACTGCCCGAGTAGCCGTACAACATCGCCACGCCGAACAGGAAGAACGCCGAGGAGAACGCGCCGAGCAGGAAGTACTTGAGCGCCGCCTCCTGGGAGAGCAGCCGGTTGCGCCGGGCCAGCCCGCACAGCAGGTAGAGCGGCAGCGACAACACCTCGAGCGCCACGAACATCATCAGCAGGTCGTTCGCCGCCGGGAAGAGCAGCATGCCCACCAGCGAGAACATGGTCAGCGGGAAGACCTCGGTCTGCGTCCACCCGGCCGCCGTCGCGTCCTTCTCCTGCTGACTGCCCGGCGCCGCCGCGGCCTGCGGGGCGAACGCGTCGCCGCCGGCCGGTTCCAGCCTGCGCTCGCCGATCAGCAGCACCGAGGCGATGCCGATCAGCAGCAGCGTGCCCTGCAGGAACAGCGACGGGCCGTCCACGGCGACCGCGCCCATCGCGGTGATGCTGCCCCGGTGGTCGTCCGGGAGGTCCCGGGCGAGCCAGACGACCGCGCCGAAGGCGCCGATCATGCCGACCAGGGCCACGGTGAGCTGCGCGCGGTAGCGGGCCGGTCGGGGCAGGAACGCCTCGATCAGCACGCCGACCACGGCGACGCCCGCGATGATCAGGATCGGCGAGAGCTTGCCGTACTCGACGGTGGGCGCGTCCACCTTCGTCGCGGCGAGCGTTGCCGTAGCGGCGGTGCTCATGCTCACTTGGAGCCTCCAGTGGTGTGCGCCTCGGTGCCCGCGGCCTGTTCGATGGGCTTGGTGGGCGCCGGGTCCTTCTGCTCCACCCGGCTGAGCGTGTGGTCCACGGCCGGGTTCACCGCGTCGAGCACCGGCTTGGGATAGACGCCGAGCACGAGCAGGAACGCGATCAGCGGTACCACGACCGCCAGTTCACGCGGCACCAGGTCGCGGAGCTTCTCATTGCCCGGCCGCAGTGGGCCGGTCATCGTGCGTTGGTACAACACCAGCACGTACAGGGCGGCGAGCACGATGCCGGTGGTGGCGAAGATCGCGGCCACCTTGTACTTCGCGAACGCGCCCACCAACACCAGGAATTCGCTCACGAACGGGGCGAGTCCCGGCATCGAGAGGGTCGCGAGTCCGGCCACCAGGAACGTACCCGCGAGAATGGGGGCGACCTTCTGCACGCCGCCGAAGTCGGCGATCGTCTTGCTGCCGCGGCGGGTGATCAGGAAGCCCGCGATCAGCAGCAGGGCCGCGGTGGAGAAGCCGTGGTTGACCATGTACAACGTCGCGCCCGACTGACCCTGACTGGTCATCACGAAGATGCCCAGGATGATGAAGCCGAAGTGCGAGATGGACGTGTACGCGATCAGCCGCTTGATGTCGGTCTGGCCGACCGCCAGCAGCGCGCCGTAGATGATCCCGATCACCGCGAGCGTGACGATCACGGGGGCGAAGTACTTCGACGCGTCCGGGAAGATCTCCAGGCAGAACCGCAACATCGCGAACGTGCCGACCTTGTCCACCATCGCGGTGACCAGCACCGCGATGCCGGGTGTGGCCTCGGTCATGGTGTCCGGCAGCCAGGTGTGGAACGGCCACAGCGGGGCCTTGACCGCGAACGCGAACATGAAGCCCAGGAACAGCGCCTTCTCCGCGGTCGGATCGATGTCGAGCTGACCGGTGGCCACCGCCTGCGAGATCTTCACGAAGTCGAACGTGCCGTTGCCGTCGATCCCGATGCCCTGGTTCGCGGTCGCCACGTACAGCCCGACCACGGCGGCCAGCATGACCAGTCCGCCGAGCAGGTTGTAGAGCAGGAACTTGACCGCCGCGTACGAGCGTTGCGCGCCGCCGTAGCCGCCGATCAGGAAGTACATCGGGATCAGCATGGCTTCGAAGAAGACGTAGAACATGAACACGTCGGTGGCCGCGAAGGACACCACGACCATGGCCTCGACCAGCAACATCAGCGCGAAGAACGCGTGCGTGCTGCGCGGCGCGGGCTTGCCGGTGCCGGCCGAGCCGTCGGCGTTCACCGGCGCCTGGTCCGCGTCGTGCCAGGAGGCCAGGATCAGCAGCGGCATCAGCACCGCGGTGAGCAGGATCAGCACCAGGCCGATCCCGTCCACACCCAGCGACCAGCGCACCCCGAACGAGGAGATCCAGCTGTAGCTCTCGGTGATCTGGAAACGGCCGCCGTCGTTGTCGAACCTGGTCGCCACCGCGATCGCGACGGCCAGTGTGAGCAGGCTGAACAGCAGCGCCACGTTCTTGGCGAGCTTGCGCTTGCCGGCCGGAACGGCGGCGACGCACAGGCCACCGACGAACGGCAGCGCCGCCAGCGTCGTCAGCCAGGGAAAGTGGCCGTTCATCGAAGTCCCTCCGCCGAGGCGCCTACGGTGTGGGCGATCTGGGGTCGTGTCCGGATGGTCATGTTCAGGCCATCCGAGCCATCAGCGTGCAGGCCACGACCAGCAGCGTGCCGCCGAACATGGACAGCGCGTACGAGCGGACGAAGCCGGTCTGCACCTTGCGCACACGCGCCGAGGTGCCGCCGAAGAACGCCGCGAGTCCGCCCACGAATCCGTCCACGCCGCGGTTGTCGAACCACACGAGCAGGCGGGTCAGGTACTGACCGGGCCGCATCACCAGGCCCTCGTTGACCGCGTCCTGGTACAGGTCCCGACGAGCGGCCACGGTGACCAGGCTCGCGGCCGGCGCCACGGCGGGCACGTCCCGGCGGGCGTACTGCACGTAGGCCACCGCCGAGCCGAGCGCGACCATCGCGAGCGCCATACCGGTGACCGCCCACTCGCTCATCGGCAGGTCGCCGTGCGAGAAGCCGGTGACCGGCGTCAGCCACTTCACGAACGAGTCGTTGAGCACGAACAGGCCACCGGCGAACACCGATCCGAACGCGAGCAGGATCATCGGGCCGGTCATCGAGGTCGGCGACTCGTGCGGGTGCGGCTCGTGCCAGTCCGCCGGGGCGCCGACGGGCGCCTCCTTCCAGCGTTCCTTGCCGAAGAAGGTCATCAGCATCACGCGCGTCATGTAGAACGCGGTGAGGCCGGCGGCGAGCAGGGTGACCGCGCCCAGGATCCAGCCGGAGGTGCCGCCCTTGGCGAACGCCGCCTCGATGATCTTGTCCTTGGTGAAGAACCCGGACAGCAGTGGGAAGCCGATGATCGACAGGTAGCCCAGGCCGAAGGTGGCGAAGGTGATCGGCATGTACTTGCGCAGGCCGCCGTAGCGGCGCATGTCGACCTCGTCGTTCATGCCGTGCATGACCGAACCCGCGCCCAGGAACAACCCGGCCTTGAAGAAGCCGTGCGTGACCAGGTGCATGATCGCGAAGGCGTAGCCGATCGGACCCAGGCCCGCGGCCAGGATCATGTAGCCGATCTGGCTCATCGTCGAGGCGGCCAGCGCCTTCTTGATGTCGTCCTTGGCGCAACCCACGATCGCCCCGAACAGCACGGTGATCGCGCCCACGATGGTGACCGCGAGCTGGGCGTCCGGCGAGGCGTTGAAGATCTCCGCCGACCGCGTGATCAGGTACACGCCGGCGGTGACCATGGTCGCCGCGTGGATCAGCGCGGAGACCGGGGTCGGGCCCTCCATCGCGTCGCCGAGCCAGGCCTGGAGCGGGAACTGCGCCGACTTGCCGCACGCGGCGAGCAGCAGCATCAGGCCGATCGCGGTCATCGTGCCGTCGCTCGCGCTCGCACTGCCGCCGAGCACGTCGGCGAAGTCGAAGCTGCCGAACGTGGTGAACATCAGGAAGATCGCGACGGCCAGACCGAAGTCGCCGACGCGGTTCATGATGAACGCCTTCTTGGCGGCGGTCGCGGCGCTGGGCTTGTGCTGCCAGAAACCGATCAGCAGGTAGGAGGCAAGACCCACACCCTCCCAACCGACGTACAGCAGAAGGTAGTTGTTCGCCAGCACCAGCAGCAGCATCGCGGCGACGAACAGGTTCAGATAGGCGAAGAAGCGTCGACGGTTCTCGTCGTGCGCCATGTAGCCGATCGAGTAGATGTGGATCAGCGAGCCCACACCGGTGATCAACAGCACGAACACCATGGACAGTTGGTCCAGGTGCAGGCCGATGTCGGCCTGGAACTCGTTGACCGGCGCCCAGGTCCACAGGTGCTGGTCGACGGAGCGGTCCGCGTCGTCCTTGCCGAGCATGGTCACGAACATGAGCGCGCCGACCACGAACGACCCGAGGGCCAAGGCGGTGGCGAGGATGTGGCCGAAGGCGTTGGTGCGCTTGCCGCCGACGAGCAGCAGCAGCGCGCCCAACAGCGGCAGGCCGACGACCAGCCACAGCGCCGAGAACGCGCCACTCGCCGCGACGGAGTGCAGCCCGCCGCCGCCCTCGTTGGCGAGCACGACGCCGGAGGCCAGGGAGGAGGTTTCGATCACCGGTTCCGACCTACCACTTCATGAGGCTGGCGTCGTCGACCGAGGCCGAACGGCGGCTGCGGAAGATGGCGATGATGATGGACAGTCCGACCACGACCTCGCACGCGGCGACGACCATCGTGAAGAACGCGATGATCTGGCCGTCGAGGTTGTCGTGCATGCGGCCGAACGTCACGAACGCGAGGTTGCACGCGTTCAACATCAGTTCGACGCACATGAACACGACGATCGCGTTGCGCCGGAGCAGGACCCCGGCCGCGCCGATGGTGAACAACAGCGCGGACAGGTACAGGTAGTTCACCGGGTTCACGGGCGCCCCTCCTTGGAGCCTGCGCCGGCGGCAACCTCGTTGCCCGACCCGTCGCCCGCCGAGGTGTCGGCGTCGTCGTGTTCCTGCCGGGCGGTGGGCACCGGCGCGGACGAGGGTCCGTCCGACTCGTCCGGCCACGCCTCGTCGTCGGTGTCGGTGCCGGCGCTCTCCAACTCGGCGACGCTGTGCACCTGCTCGGCGCTGACGTCGCGGATCTGTCCGCGCGCACGGAGCGTGTTGTTGATCGACAACTGCGAGATGCTGCCGTCCGGCAGCAGCGCGGGCACGTCCACGGCGTTGTGCCGGGCGTACACGCCGGGCGTGGGCAGCGGCGCGACCTGCTTGTTATCGCGCACCCGCTCCTCGGAGAGTTCGCGCTGGGATTTGCGCGCCACCAGCCGCTCGCGGTGCGCGAGCACCATCGCGCCGACCGCCGCGGTGATCAGCAGCGCGCTGGTCATCTCGAAGGCCCAGATGTACTTGGTGAAGATCTGGTGCGCCAGGCCCTGGACGTTGCCCTCGGCCACCGCGCGCAGTGCCTCGTCGTCGGTCTCGGCGGGGTAGACCGGACGGCTGCCCGGCGTCTTGGTGGCCAAGGCGCTGAAGTGTGTGATGGACGCGTTGGCGATGCCGGCGACGAGCAGGATGCCGAAGCCCAGGCCGAGCCCCGCGGCGGCGATCCGCTGGCCCTTCAGCGTCTCCTTGAGCGAGTCCACCGAGGAGACGCCGACCAGCATCAGCACGAACAGGAACAGCATCATGATCGCGCCGGTGTAGACCACGATCTGCACGATGCCCAGGAACATCGCGCCCTGGGCCAGGTAGAAGATCGCCAGGCACATCATCGTGGTGACCAGCGCGAGCGCGCTGTGCACCGCCTTCTTCATGAAGACGGTGGCCAGGGCGCCGATCAGCGCGACGGCCGCGAGCACCCAGAACTGCAGCGCCTCACCGGTGGAGGTCTTGGTGACCTCGGCCGCGAAGTCGATTCCGGGGCTCATCGGCCCGCCTCCGTCCCCTGCTTGTGCGCCTCGGCCGTCTCGCGGGGCTGCCCCTGGGTCACCGTGCCGGGCGCGGCCGCGGTGACCTTGCCCAGGTAGTAGTCGGTGTCGGTGGTTCCCGGGTACATCTCGTGCGGCGCCGGGACCATGCCCTCGTACAGCGGCGCGAGCAGCTGTTCCTTGGTGAAGATCAGGCTCGCCCGGCTGGTGTCGGCGAGCTCGAACTCGTTGGTCATGGTCAGCGCCCGGGTCGGGCAGGCCTCGATGCACAGGCCGCAGAAGATGCAGCGCAGGTAGTTGATCTGGTAGTTGCGGCCGTACCGCTCACCGGGCGAGAAGCGCTCCTCGTCGGTGTTGTCGGCACCCTCCACGAAGATCGCGTCGGCGGGACACGCCCACGCGCACAGTTCGCAGCCGATGCACTTCTCCAGGCCGTCGGCGTACCGGTTGAGCTGGTGCCGGCCGTGGAATCGCGGTGCGGTGACTTTCTTCTCGTACGGGTAGTACTCGGTGTTCGCCTTCTTGAACATCGTCGCGAAGGTGACACCGAACCCCGCGACCGGTCCGAGGAACTTGGGCACGGGTCTATGCCTCTCCTTCAGTGCGGTCGGCCGGGGGCTCCGCCGCGGCCGGCACTCCGACCGGCTCGGGTTTGCGCACGTTGCGGCGCGGCACCGGCGGGAGTTGCTGTCCCGGCATCGGCGGTACGGGGAACCCGCCCGCCATCGGGTCGAACGGTTCGGGGCCGGCCGCCTTCGCGTCGGCCTCCTCGTCCTTGTTGGGCGTGACCGCGTCCCACAGGATCGACAGCAGGAGCAGGGCGACCACGCCGCCGGCGACCCACAGCACGATCCGGGACTGCTCGTAGCCCTCGTTCTTGAGCGCGCGCACGGTGGCCACCAGCATCAGCCACACCAGCGAGAGCGGGATCAGCACCTTCCAGCCGATCTTCATGAATTGGTCGTAGCGGAACCGCGGCAGCGTGCCGCGCAGCCAGATGAACACGAAGATGAAGGCTTGGACCTTGAGGAAGTACCAGAGGAAGGGCCACCAGCCGGAGTTGGCGCCGTCCCAGACCGCGGTGATCGGCCACGGCGCGAGGTAGCCGCCGAGGAACAGGGTGGTCGCCAGCGAGCTGACCACGACCATGTTCACGTACTCGGCGAGGAAGAACAGCGCGAACTTCAGCGACGAGTACTCGGTGTGGAAGCCGCCGACCAGCTCGCCCTCGGCCTCGGGGAGGTCGAACGGCGCGCGGTTGGTCTCACCGATCATCGCGACGACGTAGATGATGAACGAGACCGGCAGCAGGACGGCGTACCAGGTGTCCTGCTGGGCGGCGACGATCTCCGACGTGGACATCGAGCCGGCGTAGAGGAAGACCGCCGCGAACGACAGGCCCATCGCGATCTCGTACGAGATCATCTGCGCCGAGCTGCGCAGCCCGCCGAGCAGCGGGTAGGTCGAGCCCGAGGACCAGCCCGCGAGCACGATGCCGTAGATGCCCACGGACGCGACCGCGAGGATGTAGAGGACCGCGACCGGCAGGTCGGTCAGTTGCAGGTGTGTGCGCTCCCCGAAGATGGAGACCTCGGGGCCGAAGGGGATCACCGCGAACGCCATGAACGCCGGGACCATCGCCACGATCGGGGCGATGATGTAGACGGCCTTGTCGGCGCCCTTGACGGTGATGTCCTCCTTGAGCGCGAGCTTCACGCCGTCCGCGAGGGACTGGAGCAGGCCCTGCGGTCCGGTGTACTTGGGCCCGATGCGCATCTGCATCCAGGCCACGACCTTGCGTTCCCACCAGATCGCGAACAGCGTCATCACGACGCAGAACGCGAAGATGAGCACCGCCTTGAGCAGGACCAGCCACCAGACGTCGGTGCCGAACCCGACGGCGGCGAGCTGCATGCCGCTGTCCGTCACCGCTCCTCCTCGTGAACGTGTGCGGTCCGACCGTTGTGGCCGGTGCCGTTGGGTGGGCCTTCGGCCTGGGCGAGATCGACCACTGCCGGCCGGATCTTGACCACCTCGCCCGCGCCGACGCCCAGTGCGCGACGCACCGAGGAGCCCGGCGAGTTCGCGGGCAGGAACACCACGCGCTCGGTCATGTCGGTGACGCGCAGCGGCAACGTGACCTCCCCGTGCAACGAGGTCACGGTGACGCCGCCCCCGTCCTCGGCGCCGATCTCGGCGGCCGTGGACGCACACAGCCGGACGACCGGCGCACGCCGGGTGCCCGCCAGATGGGGTTCGCCGTCCTGGCCCCGGCCCTCGTCCAGGAGCAGACGCCAGGTGGCCAGTACGGCCTCGCCCGCGCCGGGACGAGGAAGTTCGCGGGCCCGGCCCTCGGGGGCCGGCCCCCGGTCGCCGGTCCACCGGCCGAGCCGGCGCAGTTCGCGCCGGGCGGCGGTGAGCGAGGGCAGTTCGATCGCGGTGCCCTCGCGCTGCTCGGCCATCGCCTCGGCGATCGCGTCGAGCACGCGCAGGTCGGACATCACCGCGGCCAGGTCGCCGGTGAGCTGGTCCTTCTTCAGCACGGTGGCGAACGGGCGCTCGCGGCCCTCCCAGTCGACGAAGGTGCCCGGCTTCTCGACGGGCGCGGCGACCGGGAAGACCACGTCGGCGCGTTCGGTGACCGCGCTGTGCCGCAGTTCCAGGCTGACCACGAAGCGGGCCGCGTCCAGTGCGGCCAGGGCGCCGGCCGGGTCGGGCAGGTCGTCCACGTCGACGCCACCGACCACGAGCGCGGCCAGGCGCTGTTCGCGGGCCGCGGTGAGCATCGAGGTGGTGTCCAGGCCGTAGCCGCCGGGCAGGTCGGCGACCCGCCAGAGCGAGGCCACCTCGGCGCGGGCCGCCGGATCGCCGAGCGGTCGCCCGCCCGGGAGCACGTTGTACAGCGCGCCCGCGTCGAGCGCGCCGCGCTCGCCGGCCCGGCGCGGGATCCAGGCGAGTCGGGCTCCGGTACGCGCGGCCAGCGCGGTGACCTCGGCCAGTGCGCCCGGCACGCCCGCCAGTCGTTCGCCGACGAGCACGACGGCGCCCGGGGTGCGCAGCAGGTCCGCCGCGCCCCGGGCCAGTTCGCCCTCGATCGCCGGGTCGCCGAGGGCGGACAGCCACTCGGTCTCGGTGCCGGGCGCGGCCCGCAGCAGGCTGCCCTTCATCCGGATCAGGCCGGCCGAGGCGAACGGCGCGATGCCGTACACCTTCAGGCCCTTGCGGGCGGCCTTGCGCAGCCGCAGGAACACGATCGGCGACTCGTCCTCGGGTTCGAACCCGACGAGCAGCACACCGGGGGCCTTCTCCAACTCGGCGTAGGTCACGCCCAGCCCGGTACCGGCCACCTCGGCGGCGAGGAACTCGGCCTCCTCGGCGGAGTGTTCGCGGGCCCGGAAGTCGATGTCGTTGCTGTCCAGCGCGACCCGGGCGAACTTGCCGTACGCGTAGGCGTCCTCGAGGGTGGCCCGGCCGCCGACCAGGACGCCGGCCGAGCCGCGGGCGGCGGCCAGCCCGCGAGCGGCCACGCCCAGTGCCTCGGACCAGGACGCGGGAACCAGTTCGCCGCTGTCCTCGTCCCGGATGAGTGGGGAGGTGAGCCGGTCCTGTCGAGTGGCGTAGCGGAACGCGAAGCGGCCCTTGTCGCAGTTCCATTCCTCGTTGACCTCGGGGTCGTCGCCGGCCAGCCGGCGCAGCACCTTGCCCCGCCGGTGGTCCGCGCGCAGCGAGCACCCGGACGCGCAGTGCTCGCACGTGGTCGGGGAGGACACCAGGTCGAACGGCCGGGCCCGGAACCGGTAGGCGGCCGAGGTGAGGGCGCCGACCGGGCAGATCTGGATGGTGTTGCCGGAGAAGTAGGACTCGAACGGCTGCTTCTCGTAGATCCCGACCTGCTGGAGTGCGCCGCGTTCGATCAGCGCGATGAACGGGTCGCCCGCGACCTGCTCGGAGAAGCGGGTGCAGCGCGCGCACAACACGCAGCGCTCGCGGTCCAGGAGCACCTCGGAGGAGATCCGCAGCGGCTTGGGGAAGGTCCGCTTGACCTCGGTGAAGCGCGAGGTCGAACGACCCGCGCCCATCGCCTGGTTCTGCAGCGGGCACTCGCCGCCCTTGTCGCAGACGGGGCAGTCCAGGGGGTGGTTGATCAGCAGCAGCTCCATCACCCCGTCCTGCGACTTCTTCGCGACCGGCGAGGTGAGCTGGGTGCGCACGACCATGCCGTCGGTGACGGTGGTGGTGCAGGACGCGAGCGGCTTGCGCTGGCCCTCGACCTCGACCAGGCACTGCCGGCAGGCGCCGACCGGGTCGAGCAGCGGGTGGTCGCAGAACCTGGGGATCTGGATGCCGATCAGCTCGGCGGCCCGGATCACCAGGGTGCCCTTGGGCACGGAGACGTCGATCCCGTCCACCGAGATGGTGACGAGGTCCTCCGGCTTGGGGGCCGGCGGCCCGCTCGCGGGGGTGTTGGTCGTGACTGTCATGTCAGCTGTGCGCTCCTGCCCCGGTTGAAGCGGGGGCTGTCTTCGCCCACGCGGTGGATGCCGCGGTGTCGAACGGACAGCCGCCGTGCTCGAAGTGCGCCAGGTACTCGTCGCGGAAGTACTTGAGCGAGGACTGGATCGGGCTCGCCGCACCGTCGCCGAGCGCGCAGAAGGACTTGCCGAGGATGTTGTCGGCGACGTCGAGCAACGTCTCCAGGTCCTCCTCGGTGCCCTCGCCGCGCTCGAGTCGGGTGAGCAACTGGGTGAGCCAGTAGGTGCCTTCGCGGCACGGTGTGCACTTGCCGCAGGACTCGTGCTCGTAGAACTCGGTCCAGCGCAGCACGGCGCGCACCACGCACACGGTCTCGTCGAAGATCTGCAGCGCCTTGGTGCCGAGCATGGAACCGGCCGCGCCGACGCCCTCGTAGTCGAGCGGCACGTCCAGGTGCTCGTCGGTGAACATCGGCGTGGACGAGCCGCCGGGCGTCCAGAACTTGATCCGGTGCCCCTCGCGCACGCCGCCCGCCAGGTCCAGGAGTTGGCGCAGGGTGACCCCGAGCGGGGCCTCGTACTGGCCGGGTCGTTCGACGTGTCCGGACAGCGAGTACAGCGTGAAGCCGGGCGACTTCTCCGAGCCCATCGAGCGGAACCACTCGACGCCCTTGTTCAGGATCGGCGGCACCGAAGCGATCGACTCGACGTTGTTCACGCAGGTCGGGGACGCGTACAGGCCGGCCACCGCCGGGAAGGGCGGGCGCAGTCGGGGCTGGCCCCGGCGGCCCTCGAGCGAGTCGAGCAGCGCGGTCTCCTCGCCGCAGATGTACGCGCCGGCGCCCGCGTGCACGGTGAGTTCGAGGTCGAAGCCCGAGCCCAGCACGTTCTTGCCGAGGTAGCCGGCGGCGTACGCCTCGCGGACCGCGTTGTGCAGTCGGCGCAGCACCGGGACCACCTCGCCGCGCACGTAGATGAACGCGTGTTCGGAGCGGATCGCGTAGGACGCGATGATCACACCCTCGATCAGCACGTGCGGGTTGGCGTACATGAGCGGGATGTCCTTGCAGGTTCCCGGCTCGGACTCGTCCGCGTTGACCACGAGGTAGTGCGGCTTGCCGTCGTTCTGCGGGATGAAGCCCCACTTCATGCCGGTGGGGAAGCCCGCGCCGCCGCGACCGCGCAGACCGGAGTCCTTGACGGTCTGGATCACCTCGTCGGGGTGCATCGCCAGCGCCTTGCGCAGTCCGTCGTAGCCGCCGCCGCGCCGGTAGGTGTCCAGCGTCCACGGCTGGTGCTCGTCCCAGTTCGCGGAGAGCACGGGGGTGAGGAGGGAGGGCTCGGTCACGGCGCTTGGTCCCCGTCCTGGTCGGTGGCGGGCGCGGGGTGGGCCGGGTCGGACTCGGCGGTGGGCGCCGGGGCGTCGTGCGAACTCGGGGTCCGCGGAGCCTCGTCCGCGCTCTCCTCGCCGGCGCGCCGGGGGGCGGGCGGGGTGGCGGTCCGGGCCGGCCGTTCGGTGTGCGTGCCGTTGGCGATGCGCAGCCCGACCAGACTGGCCGCGCCGCCGGCGCCGCCTTCGTCGACCGCGCCGGGTCGCTCGTCCGGGAAGCCGGCCAGGATCCGCGAGGTGTCCCGGAAGGTGCACAGTCGCGCGCCGCGGGTGGGCACCGCGTCCTTGCCCGCGCGCAGGTCGTCCACGAGTTCCTTGGCCGACTGCGGGGTCGCGTCGTCGAAGAACTCCCAGTTGACCATCACCACGGGCGCGTAGTCGCAGGCGGCGTTGCACTCGATGTGCTCCAGGGTGACCACACCGTCGGCGGTGGTCTCCTTGTTGCCGATCCCGAGGTGGTCCTTCAGGCTCGCGAAGATCTCGTCGCCGCCCATCACCGCGCACAGCGTGTTGGTACAGACGCCGACGTGGAAGTCGCCGCCCTGGCGGCGCCGGTACATCGTGTAGAAGGTGGAGACCGCGGAGACCTCCGCCGTGGTCAGGCCCAGCATGTCGGCGCAGAACTCGATGCCGGTGCCGGTGACGTAGCCCTCTTCGGCCTGCACCAGGTGCAGCAGCGGCAGCAGCGCCGAGCGGGCCTGCGGGTAGCGCCCGATCACCTCCTTCGCGTCCACCTCCAGGCGCGCGCGCACCGCGGGCGGGAACGGCGGAGCCGGCTTGGCCGGCGGCATCGGCATGCCCAGGTCCGTACTCATCGGTCGACACCTCCCATGACGGGGTCGATGCCCGCCACTGCGACGATCACGTCGGCCACCTGACCGCCTTCGCACATCGCGGCCATGGCCTGCAGGTTGTTGAACGAGGGGTCGCGGAAGTGCACGCGGTAGGGGCGGGTGCCACCGTCGCTGACCGCGTGTACGCCCAGTTCGCCGCGTGGCGACTCGATCGCGCTGTAGACCTGGCCCGGTGGTACCCGGAAGCCCTCGGTGACCAGCTTGAAGTGGTGGATGAGGGACTCCATCGAGGTGCCCATGATGTTCGCGATGTGGGCGGGCGAGTTGCCCAGGCCGTCCGAGCCGAGCGCGAGTTGCGCGGGCCAGGCGATCTTCTTGTCGCCGACCATGACCGGGCCGGGGGCCAGCCGGTCCAGGCACTGTTCGACGATCCGCAGCGACTGCTTCATCTCCTCGATGCGGATCAGGTACCGCCCCCAGGAGTCGCAGGAGTCCGCGGTGGCCACGTCGAACTCGTAGTTCTCGTAGCCGCAGTACGGCTGCGTCTTGCGCAGGTCGTGCGGCAGTCCGGTGGAGCGCAGCACCGGGCCGGTCAGGCCCAGGGCCATGCAGCCGGCCAGGTCGAGGTAGCCGATGCCCTGGGTGCGGCCCTTGAAGATCGCGTTGTCGTTGAGCAGCAGTTCGTACTCGCGGATCCGGCCGGGCAGGATGTTCACCAGCTCGCGGACCTTGTCCACGGCGCCGGGCGGAAGGTCCTGGGCGAGGCCGCCGGGGCGGATGTAGGCGTGGTTCATCCGAAGCCCGGTGATCATCTCGAACACGTCGAGGATCAGTTCGCGGTCGCGGAACCCGAAGGTCATCACGGTGAGCGCGCCGATCTCCATGCCGCCGGTGGCCAGGCAGACCATGTGCGAGGAGATCCGGTTGAGCTCCATCAGCAGGACCCGGATCACCTGCGCGCGCTCGGGGATGTCGTCGGTGATGCCGAGCAGCTTCTCCACCGCGAGGCAGTACGCGGTCTCGTTGTGCAGCGGCATCAGGTAGTCCATGCGCGTCACGAAGGTGACGCCCTGGGTCCAGTTGCGGAACTCCAGGTTCTTCTCGATGCCGGTGTGCAGATAACCGATTCCGCAGCGGGCCTCGGTGACGGTCTCCCCGTCGATCTCCAGGATCAGCCGCAACACACCGTGGGTGGAGGGGTGTTGCGGGCCCATGTTGACGACGATGCGCTCTTCCGCGTCCGCCGCGGCCTGGATCACTTCGTCCCAGTCGGAGCCGGTGACCGTGTAGACCCGGCCCTCGGTGGTCTCCCGCGCGTGCGCGGCGGATGGGGGTGTCGTTGTCTGATCGCTCATCAGTTGTACGACCTCCGCTGGTCGGGCGGCGGGATCTGGGCGCCCTTGTACTCGACGGGCACGCCGCCGAGCGGGTAGTCCTTCCGCTGCGGGTGGCCGGGCCAGTCGTCCGGCATGAGGATGCGCGTGAGCGCGGGGTGGCCGTCGAAGACGAGGCCGAAGAAGTCGTAGGTCTCGCGCTCGTGCCAGTCCAGCGCGGGATACACGCTCACCAGGGACGGCAGGTGCGGGTCGGCGTCGGGGACGCTCACCTCGAGCCGGACCGCGCGATTGTGGGTGATCGAGCGCAGGTGGTAGACCGCGTGCAGCTCGCGGCCGGTCTCCTGGGGGTAGTGCGTACCGGAGACGCCGGTACACAGCTCGAAGCGCAGTGCCGGGTCGTTGCGCAAGGTCAGCGCGATCCGGGGCAGCGACTCGCGGCGCACGTGGAAGGTGAGTTCGCCGCGGTCGACCACGACCTTCTCGATCGCGTCGTCGAACTCGATGCCGGCTTCCGCGAGGGCGCCGGAGAGCTCGTCGGCGACCAGGTCGAACTCGCCCTCGCCGTCCGCGGTTCCGCGCGGGCCGCCGTAGGGGCGGGCGGCGGAGCCGGGGAAGGCGACGGTACGGACCAGCTTGCCGTAGCCGGAGGTGTCGCCCGATCCGCTCGCGCCGAACATGCCGTGCCGGACCTCGATGGGTTCCACGTCGGCGTCGCGGGGGATGGGCAGCTGGGCCTTCTCCTCGGGGGTGCTGCCGGGAGTGGTCATCGGGCGCTCCCGTCGGGTGCGTGGCCGACCGGGATGCCGGGATCGAGCTCGTGCGCGCCGCGGCGGGCGCTCGCGGGCAACATCTCGATGGTGGGCAGCGCCTTCAGGGCGGCCTGTTCGGCGGCGCGGGCGGCCTTCTCGCGGTTGACGCCGAGCGGCGCCGCCTGGATCTCCTCGCGGAGTTTGATGATCGCGTCCATCAGCATCTCGGGTCGGGGCGGGCAGCCGGGGAGGTAGATGTCCACCGGCACCACGTGGTCGACGCCCTGGACGATCGCGTAGTTGTTGAACATGCCGCCCGAGGACGCGCAGACGCCCATCGACAGCACCCACTTGGGGTTGGGCATCTGGTCGTAGATCTGCCGCAGGACCGGCGCCATCTTCTGGCTGACCCGGCCGGCGACGATCATCAGGTCGGCCTGGCGCGGCGAGGCGCGGAACACCTCCATGCCGAACCGGGCCAGGTCGTAGCGCCCCGCGCCGGTCGCCATCATCTCGATCGCGCAGCACGCGAGTCCGAACGTGGCCGGCCAGAAGGATCCCTTGCGGAAGTAGCCGGCCAGCCCTTCCACGGTGCTCAGCAGGAAGCCGCTGGGCAGCTTCTCCTCGATACCCACGCGGATGCCCTCTCTCCGTCAGTCGTTGGGGGAAGCCTGTGGGGAAGCCTGGGCGTCTCGGCTCATCGGTCCCACATCATCCGTTGCTTCCACGTCAGTCCCAATCCAGGCCGCCGCGACGCCACAGGTAGGCGTACGCGACGAAGACCGCGGCGACGAACAGGACCATCTCGACGAGACCGAACATCCCGAGCGAGTCGAAGTACACGGCCCACGGGTAGAGGAAGACGATCTCGATGTCGAAGACGATGAAGAGCATCGCCGTCAGGTAGTACTTGACCGGGAATCGCCCGCCGCCGATCGGCTGCGGGGTGGGCTCGATGCCGCATTCGTAGGCTTCGAGCTTGGCCCGGTTGTAGCGCTTGGGCCCGGTGAGCGCCCCCATCACGAGGGAGACCACTCCGAAGGCCAGGGCAATGCCCCCGAGCACGAGGATCGGCGCGTACAGGTTCACCGCGCTCCCATCTCCCTTCTCAGTCCCCCGGAGTCACGCATGTGACCGGGTTCACAAGCTGCCGGAACGGCGCCCATCCTAGGCCCCTCACGATGTGATCTGCGACACGGGTAGGGAACGATCATGGTGTGATCTTCCCCACCTGATGATCGATCAGAAACGGTTGCGTGCAGGCAAAAATCACACAGGGTGAGAAATAGGGGAGCCTAAACGGTTCGGCACTCACGGACGATGTTGATCACGAAAATCGCCTATACCACCCGTTCACAAGCTCATCAAATTTGGCCGAACATGATCGGTTGTGATAGCCGCCGAGGGCGTTCGCACACAGAGTGTCACTGGAAAAGCCGCCTGCGGGCGGGGCGGCTGCGCCGCCGGCGGCCTCCGGCCGCTCCCGGAAACGCCGCGCTTCGCGCGGCGGCGGCGGCCTCCGGCCGCTCTCCTCACGCGCTCGTCGATCACTGGTCGGCGATCAAGTCGCGGGCGCTGACGCGCCGGGGAGTCACCGAGTTCGCAGCGGCGCCGGAAGGGGGTGACGTGGATCGTGGCGGAGTGGTGGGCGGCGTGCTCTCGAAGCGGCACTCGGGGGTTCAATCGGTCGACCGGCCCGCGTCACGTCACCTGGCGACCCTCCCCGCCCGGGCGGCCCAACTACCCCATCCACCACATCACTCACACCGGCGAACCAGCACATCCCGGGCACCGAGCGACACGGCATTACTCGCCAAGTCGTCAGCCCACCGAGCGCACGAACGTCTCGAACCGCGGCCCACTCTCACGCGGAACGCTCGGCCCCAACGTGCGATATCCCCGGCTCGTCCAGAAGGCCAAGGCTTCCGGCGCATCCGCCCGAGCGGGCTCGGTGGGTCGGTTGCGTCCTGTCGCCGAGAGGGGCCTGGATGACGTCTCGCAGGTTTCCTGGTAATCGACGGCAGCGGCAGGGACGGGTTGCTCTGTCTACGTCCGCTTGAGCACATCGCGGTCACCGGCGCGGGAGAACATCTCGGCGGGGTCCGTCGACGTGGCCTCGTGTTCTTGGTTCATGTGCCGAGTGTCGGTCTCGGCTCCGTCGACCGCGCCCGTCGGTTCCCGCGGGCGTATCGGTCGATGACCTCGGCGGACGGCGGGGTGCTCACGACGACGCATAGCGTCGGTGCGTCGGTGCACATCGGGACCGGGTCGCTGGACGCCGATCGATGAATCCGTCGGCGCCGGCACTGACGCCGACCGCAGGCCGGCATGTGGGTGGCTGTGTTGATGGGTCTGTGGGCAGGGGCCCCACCGCTTGAAGCGGTGGGGCGGGGCCCGGGGTGTGCGTCGGTGTTGCGCGGGTGTGGGTCAGCCGCCCTGGCCGGCGCCGCCCATGGGGCCGACGTTGATCGGGGAGCCGGCGCCGTCGACGACCGGCACGGTGGGGGTGCCGGGCCAGTTCAGGGTGATGGTCCTGGTCTCTCCGGGCGGGGTGACCCGCAGGCCCGTGACCTTGACGCCGTAGTCGCCGGTGGCTCCGCCGGGGTAGGTGACGCCGAAGGACACGGACTTGTCGCTCTTGAGGACGAACGGGTCGGCCGGGGCGCCGAGGCGCTCGGCGGACAGGGGCCCCTTGGCGGTCTGGAGGTCGACGCCCGCGAATCCGGACATCGTGCAGTTGTGGCCGATGTTCTTGAACGTCACCATGACGGTGAGTTCGTCGTCGCCGCTGATGGTGGCGTCCTGCGCGGTGGCCCTGAGGTCGTCGGTGCGGCACTTGCCGATCGAGCCGTTGTCGCCGGCTCCGGCCCCGCCAGTGGTGCCGGTGCCGGTGGTGCCCTGGCCGGCGGAGGTCTTTCCGGCGGGGGTCGTACCGCCGCTCTGGCCGCCGCTCTGGTTGCCGCCGGTGGTGGTGGAGGCGGCGGGTTGGGTGGGGGCGTTGCCGGCCTGGCCGGCGGGTGCGGAGGCGGGGGGCGGTGCGGCGCCGGTGTTCTTGTCCGAGTCCGTGTCCTGGCACGCCGTCATCAGCAT